>CAIUAC010000128.1 GCA_903896985.1 uncultured Sandaracinus sp. | reverse complement strand
CTCCTCGGCGCGCTCCGCCCGCGGCGCGAGCGACTCGGCGAGGGCGAGCACGTCGTCGTCCTCGGGCGCGAGCGCGCAGGAGCGCAGCGCGCGGTCGAGCGCCCCGCTCGTGTCGCCGGCCTTTTCGTCGAGCAAGCGCGCGTGGCGGACGAGCAGCGTGACCTTGACGGACGGCGTCTCTGCGCGCCGCAGGAGCGCGTCGTAGACCTGCCCGAGCCGCGCCCACGCCCCCGCGAGCGACGCCAGGCGGTCGGCCTCGTCGAGCCGCGTCGCGTCCGAGAGATCGAGCGCGAGCGCTCGCAAGACCGCCTCGAGCGCGCGCTGCGTGTCGCCGAGGTACGTCTCGTACACGCCACCTGCGTCGGACCAGCGCTTGGCCTGCGCGGCCGGCGCGGCCTCGACCGCCTGCGCGAGCTGCACGTACAGCTCCGCGAGCGCCTCGCCGCCTGCGCCAGGCTTGCCGTGCGTCTCGTGAGCGAGCGCGCGCAGCGCGTCCTCTGCGAGGCGATCGCCGGCATCCTGCACGCGCTCCGCGAGCCGCGTCCAAGCGCGCCCGGCGTCGTTGAGCCGTCGCCACGCGAGGTCCGCTGCGCGCAGCACGAGCGCGCCGACGACGTCCTCGTCTTGCTCGAGACCGGCGAGCGAGTCGAGCGCGTCGACGAGCTCGCTCCAGCGCTCGAGCGGCTCGAGCAGCGCGACCAAGCGTTGCTGCGGCGCTGCGTCGGTGACGTCCGCGTCCGCCCAGGCGTAGAGCGCCCGCACCGCGCGCGGCACATCGTGCAGGCGCTGCTCGTAGAGCTCCGAGAGGCGCTCCGCGATCGGCACGCGGAGCCCGGCGTCTTCGGTCGAGGCGAGGTGCCGCTCGAGCGACTCCGCGAGGAGCGCGTCGTCCGCGAGCTGCTCGCCGAGCGCGACGAGGCGGAGGATCGCTGGCAGATGCACGCCGTCGAGGTGGTCGAGCAGATCGCGCAGCACCGGCACCGCGTGCTCGGGGCGCAGGAGCTGCGTCGTCAGCACGTCCGCGCGCTCGACGAGGAGATCGCGCGCGTTTTCCGTCGGGGAGACCTTGGCGAGGCGCGCGAGCAGCGCCTCGAGCTCGTCCGGCGCCGCGCGGCGTCGGGCGCGGTCGACCAGCGAGCGCAGCGCCTCCTCGTCCTCTCCCACGCCGAGGACCTCCTGCCACGCCTCGGCGGCGGCGTCCTCGTTGCGCACGCGCGACTCGAGGATGCGCGCGATGCGTCGATAGAGCTCGGCGCGGACCGCCGCGTTCGTCTCCAGCTCAGCGCGCCCGCGCAGCAGCTCCACGAGGTCGCGGTAGCGAGCGGCGCGATCGTAGACGTCGCAGAGCGCGTCGAGCGCAGCCGTGTCGCTCGGGGCGAGGTCGAGCGCCTGCGCGTAGTACTCAGCGGCGCGATCGAGGTCGCCGACCCGCTGGTCGGCGAGGGCGCCCATGCGGGCGAGGATCTGCGCGCGCTCTTCGGGCTGCCCGATCTCGGCGCGGTAGGAGAGCGTCTGCAGCAGGCGATCCCAGCGCTCTGCCGCCGCGTCGATGCGCTCCATGCGGGCGAGCACGTCGAGGTCGCCCGGCTCCTCATCGAGGAGGCGCGCGGACACCTCGAACGCGCCCTCGACGTCCCCAAGCTGCTCGTCGAGCACCGCCGAGAGGATGCGCAGCAGGCGGACGCGCTCGGGGCGTGTCGCGCCGTCGATGCGCTGCCGCAGCAGCGGCACCGCCTCGCGGAAGCCGCCGAGCTCGAGCAACACCTCGCAGAGCTCGTCGCGCGAGGACTCGTCGTGCGGCAGCAGCTCGCGCAGCTTCTGAAAGGCGTCCGCCGAGGAGGCGAGGTCCTGCCGTCGCTCACGGTGCAGGCGCGCGAGCCTGCGGAAGATCTCCGCCTTGGTGTGCGGGTCGAGCGTCGAGATCGCGTCGCGCTCGAGCACCTGCACGAGCTCGTCCCAGCGCTCGAGCTTCTCGAGGAGCTTGCCGAGCGTCGCGCGCGCGTCGGCGTCCGCCGGGTCGAGCGAGGTGACGGAGCGCCAGGCGTTGGCCGCGCCGTCGAGGTCGCCCATCTTGTCGGCGCTGAGCGCGGCGACCTCACGCAGCCGCTGCTTGCGCGAGTCGACGGTCAGCCCAGGCACCCGCGCGGCGGTCAGCAGCAGGTCGCGCAGCTCCTGCCAGGCGCTGCGCCCGCGCAGCTCATCCTCGAGGAACGCGAGCGCGTCCGGGCTCGCGGGGTCCACCTGCAGCAGCTCGTAGGCGCGCTCGGCGGCGCCCGCGCGATCGCCCTGCGCGACGAGCACGTCCATCATCTCGCGCAGGCGCGGCGCGCGCTGCTCCGGTCGGAGGCCGGCGACCGAGACGCCGAGCGCGCGCGCGACGTCCGCCCCGCGACCGACCTGCCGGTACAGCTCGATCAGCCGCTCGGCGGCGGCCGTGTCGCCGACGTCGAGGAGCGGCTCGAAGCACACGATGGCGTCCTCGGGCTGCCCTGCGTCGACGTAGGCCTCGCCGAGTCGGCGCCGCATCTCCATCGCGCCGGGGGCGTCCGACGCCGCCCGCAGGAAGGCGACCCAGCGCACGGGCAGCAAGTCCGGGCGCGCGATCTCGAGCGCCGCTTGCTCGAGCAGCGCGATCGCGCCGTCGTGATCAGGGGCCGCGTCGAGCGCGGACTCAGCGTACGCGACGGCGTGCTCCGGCGGGACGCTCTGGGCCATCTGGTAGAGCAGATCGGCCGCTTGGCGTCGGTCCCCGTCGCTCGTCGCCGACGAGCCGTGCTTCTCCGCGCGGCGCAGGAGCATCGTGGCGAGATCGTGCATCACGCCGAGGTCGCCCGGCGCGTGGCCGAGCGCGTGCCCGAGCGCGCCGATCGCGCCCTCGAGATCCGTCAGGCGCTCGGCCCGCAGGTGCGCGAGCTCGCGCAGCAGCGAGACGCGCCGCGCGAGGTCCGTCTCGGCCGCGGCCTCGAGCTCGTAGAGCTGCGCGGTCGCCTTCAGGTTCCCCGCGGTGCGGTAGATCTCTCTCGCCGCGTAGATCGCGGGCACGAGCTGCGGGTCGAGCTCGAACGCTCGCCGGTAGTGGAGCACGGCGCGATCGGCCCGCTGAAAGCGCTGCTCGTAGAGCTCCCCGAGCTGCAGCTGGATGGCCGCGCTCGCCCGCGGATCGCCGCCCGCCTGGAGCGTCGCCTCGGCGCGTCGCTCGAGCAATTCCGCGAGGCGTCGCGCGTCGCCCGCCTCCTCGGCGAGCGCCTCGAGGCGCTGGAACGCCTCGGGCGACGCCGGGCTGCGCTCGAGCGTCCGCTCGTAGAGCGCGATGCCGCGCGGGCGATCCCCGAGCGCGCCGAGCGCGAGGTCG
>CAIUAC010000127.1 GCA_903896985.1 uncultured Sandaracinus sp. | reverse complement strand
CACCAACGCCGAAGTCAGTACCGAGCGCGTGACACGCCTATTCTTTTCGATGTAAAGTAACTTCCCACCCACTGGAGCACGAACATGGCAGGACCCGGCGTCAGCGGATCGGACGACAAGGCAGGCGACGATGAGCCCCTGCCAAGCTTCAAGGCCGACGTCTCAGGGACGCTGTCCGACGAGCAGCGCAGCGTCTCGGCGCGGGCGCTCTCGGCGGCGGACGATACTGTGAAGGGCGATCCAAGTGGCGCGCAGCGGAGTGGGCAGCACTGCTCGCACGGCTCGCACGGCTCGCACGGCTCGCACGGCTCGCACGGCTCACACGGCTCGCACGGCTCGCACGGCTCGCACGGCTCGCACGGCAGCTGGTAGTTGGCCTCCGGGGCTGACGTGGTCGCGCGCATCGTTCAACGGACGGGCGGGGGCAACGACGAGGGCGCGGCCGCGAGCATCGATCAACGGATCGCTGCGAAGCGCGAGCGCGTCCACATCCTCACGGGTGAGGTCTGCAACAACAACTGCACCTTCTGCATGGAGGAGGATCGTGACGGACGCAAAGTCACGAACTCTGCCACCAGCGATGAGTCGGTGCGGTGGATCCTCGAGCAGAGCGCCGACTGCGAGGAGGTGTGCTTCACGAGCGGTGAGCCGACGACGAATCCTCGTCTGCCCGTCTGGGTGAAGATGGCGCGAGCGGCCGGCGCGCGCCGTGTGAGCGTGATGACGAACGGTCGCGCGCTCAGCAATGAGCGCTACGCGAAGGGCCTCGTCGCCGCGGGCATGAATCGCTTCTACGTGTCCATCCACGGGCACGACGAGAAGCTCCACGAAGGGCTCACGCGCACTCCTGGCAGCTTCGCGCAGACCGTGGCGGGCCTCGAGGTCATCCGCTCGTTGAAGCGCTACGGCGTCGACCTGCACACGAGCACGGTGGTCACGAAGCGGAACCTGCCGCACCTCGGCGAGATCTATCGTTTCCTCCGCGGTCATGGCGTCGACCAGGTCGTGTTCAACGTCATGCAGGCGAACGGGCGGGGCGACACCTATTTCGAGCAGCTTTTCCCCGCCTACACGGACATCGCGGCGACGGCTGAGGCGTTCTTCGCAGAGCAGGCTCTGCGCGCGAAGGCGCCGGGCGCGGAGGCGCGCACCATGGCCTTCCTCGTCGATATCCCGCTGTGCACGACGACGCGCCTGCCCGACTTCAATCGCGGCTACGTCGAGTCCTACGTGCACTACGAGCCGCCGAGCGACGCTCACGCCGCGCTCGGCGTGGACCTCGCCGAGGCGCGCAGCGCGGGCTCCGGTGGAGGGCTCGTGCAGCTTCGCAGGAGCGACCTCGACGAGGCCGCGCGGCAAAAGCGCCCAGCCTGCGCGACGTGCAAGTACGACGCGGTCTGCGAAGGCGTGTGGGGAAACTACACGAAGCGCTTTGGGTGGGACGAGTTCGTCCCCGTCGCTTCGGGAGACTGATTCCATCGATGGTATCCTCGGCCGGCACCGCCGACTCATTCGGTGAGGGAGGCCCCGTGGAGCGCGAACTTCTTCTACGCATCTCGGAACAGCTACGTGACCTCGAGCGCCGACTCGCGGTGATCGAGCGCGAGCGCGGACCAGCCCGGGGGCGCCCCGAGGAGTCCCACGGCGGTCCCTTCGAAGGCGAGCCGTGGAGCGAGAAGCGCCTCATCGACCGCATCGTCGACCTCGTCGAGGAGCGCTTCGTGCGAGTGCTCTCGCGACACCGGCACGACGCTCACTGTCACGAGTCGCGCGAGCACGGCGACCGGGGGCACGAGCCTCGCGGGCGCGATTTTCATGGTGGTGGCGGGTGTCGTGAGTGCGGCGACGCGCACACCGAACGCGCTCGCCGATAACCTCTCGCGTCGCGCCGTGTTTGCGGCGGAGCCCTCCGGCACGGTACCGTGTGCTCCGAGACAGGCGCGCTCGGCGTCTCTCTTCAGGAGTCCCCATGCGTGCTGCGGTGCTGTCGTCGGTAGTGCTCCTGCTCTCGCTCGCGGCGTGCGCGAGCGGCGTCGGCGGTGAGGCTGACGCCGCCACTCCGCCTGCGAGGGACCTCGGTCCGCGCGATGGAGCGGTCCGCGATGGCAGGGTGCCGACTGATATGTCGGGCGGCGACCTCTGCGTCGGCATCGTGTGCATGGCCTTCGAGTACTGCGACCGGGGCTCCTGCCGCAACTACGGCCCGTGCACGCCCGCCGGCGGCTGCGCGGCGGCCAGCGACGTCTGTCGCAATCGCTACTGCGTGCCCCGCACGAGCGACGTCGATGGCGATGGCGTCACGGCCGACACCGACTGTGACGAGACCAACGCGATGATCGCTCCCGGCGTGCCCGACACCTGCAACGGCCTCGACGACGACTGCAGCGGCACACCGGACGACGGTGCACCGCGCGTGCTCTGCCCGGCCGGCATGGGGGAGTGTCTCGCGGGCGTGTGTGGCTGCCCGCCGGGGCGCTTCGATCTCGACGCCAACCCGGACAACGGCTGCGAGTGCGCCGGCGAGCCCGCCGACCGGGTCGGGTCGAGCTGCGCGGCGCCCCAAGATCTCGGCGACATCGCCGACACCCCTCAGACGCAGACCGTGTCGGGCAACGCGCTGCCGGTAGGGCGCGAGGTCTGGTACCACTTTCGCGGAGTCGACTCCGCGGACACGAGCTGCGACGCGCTCCACGTGCGCGTCCAGTTCCTCACCAACCCCGACAGCAGCTTCGAGTTCACCGTGTTCCGCGGCGCGTGCGGCACGCTCCCCGAGGGCTGCACCGACACGGGCTATCAGGACTTCTCGTTCTCTACCGACTTCTCGACTGGGGCCGGCTCCACCGGAGAGTGCCCCTGCACCGTCACGCCGACGGCCGGCGCGAACGTGTGCGGGGACGAGACCGCCGACTACTACGTGCGCGTGCGGCGCGTCGCCGGCGTGCCGGTGACGTGCGCGAGCTACTCGCTCGAGCTGTCCAACGGCGTGTACTGAGCGCGGTCAGCGCGCCGCAGAGCTCGACGGCACGGGCTGCATGAGTTCGTAGCCGTGCGCCCGGACGTAGTTGATGTGCAAGCCGCTGCACGTGTCGACGTGCGCGCAGGGCTTGCAGCGGAGCGACTTCGTCCGGTAGCGCTCGAGGATGTAGCGCTTGGTGTAGCGGAAGATCTCGAGCTGACCGGCCGCGTCCATCATCGCCGTGTCGAGCACCTCGCGCTCCTCGCGCGGCGCTCGGCCGGTGACGCACGCGGGGACGCCTTCGACGGGCACTGCGGCCGTGAACGCGGCGAAGAAACTCCCTAGCTCCACGTCCTTCTCCCGGCACTCCGTCAGACGCTCGTAGGTCGGCTGCATCAGGGTGAGGCGCGCGGGCACCGGGGCGAGCGTGAGGAGCCACTCCGCGGTCTCCTTGGAGAGCGCGACCTGCACCTCGAACTCTGCGTGGAGGGCGAGCATCGCCACCGCGTCAGCCGGGCGTCGAACGAGCACGCGCGCGAGGCGGCGGCCGTCGAGGCTGCCGTCCGTCGTGAGCGCGTCTGCGAGCCCCGCGTAGTCGTCGAGCTCGAGCTCGAGCGCGCTCGCGCCGGGGAAGCGAGGCAGCTCAGCGAGCGCTTGCCGGAGGCTCGGCGCCGCGACGCGCAGCGTGTCGGCTCCCGCCGCGACGGCGAGCTGCGCGGGGCTGAGCAAAGGCGGCCGCGCAGCGGCGCCGCCGGGTGCCATGGGCAGCCCGACGCGACCATCTGCGCGGCGCGCGCTCGCCGGATCGCCCCCGAACACCGGGCTCTGCTGCGCCTCGTACTCGGTGTCGACGCGCATGACCTCGAAGCGCTTCGTCGCCACGGTCTCGCCCACGGCGTCGAGCGTGTCGCAGAACTGCTCGAGGTAGCAGTACTTGCACCTCGCCGGATCGCGACAGTCGAGCGCGACGCCGTCGTTGAGCAGCGCCGAGAATTCCTGCCGCCGACCGCGGACCTCGTCGGTGAGCTTGTACGGGTCCTGAATGAGGTGCTCGAAGCCCTCGAGGTGCTTCGGCGGGAAGCGATTCATCCAGAGGTGCACGTCGGGCCGCCGCGAGAATTCCAGGGCCTCGACGAGGTAGGGCTGCATCGCCTCGAGGTCGTAGAAGAGCGTGTCGCGCCCGTCGGTGAACGCACGCCCGAACGGCACGACCTGCAGCAGATCGAACTCGCGCACGCCCTTCTCGTAGAAGCTGCGGAGCATCTCCGGGACGTGCTTCACGTTCGCGCGGTTGATGACGATGTCGACGTTGACGATCGGGCGCCCGTCCGCGAAGACGTTGTCGAGCCCGCGCATCTCCTCGTCGAAGGCGCCCTGCACGCCGACGAGCGCGTCGTGGATGCGGGCATTCGGTCCATGCAGGCTGAACGTGATCTCCGAGAGGCCAGCGTCGAGGCACTTCTTCAGGAACGGCGCGTACATGAACATCCGACCGTTCGTCACGGTCTGCACCTTCCGATAGCCCGCGAGCGCACCCAGCTTGATGAACGCGACGTAGTCGGGGTGCATCGTCGGCTCGCCGCCCGAGAGGATCAGCCGCTCGGCGCCCTGTCGCCGTCCCTCGAGGATCTGCTCTTTGATCTCCTCACGATTGCGGATCTCACCGTCGTGCGTATCCGAGTCGAGGCAGAAGACGCAGCGGTTGTTGCAGTCGTAGGTGAGGCGCACCCAGTTGCGCTTCTCGTGCGCCGCGTCCTCGTGTCCGCGGAGCTTGTCCGAGCCCGTCGCCGCCCGCGTTTCTTCAGAGAGCATGGGGCAAGGATACCGGCGGCGACCCCGATCCGGTAGGATGGCGGCGATGTCGGACCGAATTCGCGCGCTCGTGGTGCACCCGCCAACCACGGTGTCGCGCGACTTCATCGACTACCCGTACTTCGCGGACCTCGGCGCGGTGCAGCTCGCCGCCGTCCTGCGTGAGGCTGGGCACGAGGTCGCGCTCGCCGACGCCTACGCGTTTCCGTCGTCGACTCTGCGCCCGCGCGACGATGGGCGCCTGCACCTCGGCGCGCCGGTGGAGGAGGTCGTCGCTCGCGCTCGGGCCTCGTTCGGCGATGCTGCGCCCGGGCTCGTCGTCGTCGCGCTCACGCCGTTTCATCGCCCTCCCGCCCGTGACGAGGTCCTCGGCGAGGTGCTCGCGGGCCTCCGCGCGCTCTGGAGCGACGTGCCCCTCGTGCTCGCCGACTGCTACCAGTCTGGCCAGCATTACGTCGAGTCCACGGAGTCCGCGATCTTCGGTTCTTACCCGGAGCTCGACGCGTGGGTGAAGTACGAGGCGGAGCTCACCGTGCCCGCGCTCGTCGAGGCGCTGAGCGCGCGGGGCGAGCGCCCGCGCGGCGCCCATCGCGGCGCCTCTCCGGTGCTCGACGCGCTGCCCTTTCCCGCGTGGGACCTCGTCGATCTCGACGCGTACTTCGCGTTTCACGCGCGCGTCGTGCAGCACCTCGGGCGCAGCCGCTGGGCGTTCCCCATCGACGGGCGCACGCTGCCGCTCCTCACCTCGCGCGGCTGTCCGTTCACCTGCGTGCACTGCTCCTCGAACCCGGAGCGCGCGCCCGGAGCGCCGAAGACGCAGCGCCGCTACTCGGAGCCGCGCCTGCGGGCGTATCTCGAGACGCTCGTGCGCGTGCACGGGGCGACGCGCCTCGAGCTCCTCGACGAGCTCGTCAACGTGAACGAGCGGCACTTCGACGCCGTGCTCGAGCTCATCGACGAGCTCGGCGTGCGCTTCGATGTGCCGAACGGGATGCGCGCGGACTACCTCGAGCCGCGGCACTTCGCGCGGATGCGCGGCAAGGTCACGACGGTGAGCGTCAGCGCCGAGAGCGGCGTGCAGCGCGTCGTGACCGAGGTCGTGCACAAGCAGCTCGATCTCGCGTGCATCAGCGCCGCGGCGGAGTACGCGCAGGCGGCGCGGGTCCCGCTGATGATCCACTGGATCATCGGGTT
>CAIUAC010000126.1 GCA_903896985.1 uncultured Sandaracinus sp. | reverse complement strand
GTGCGGCCCGTGAGCACCTCGTAGATCACGCAGCCAAAGGCGTAGATGTCCGCGGCGGCGGGGCGAGGGACGTGACCATCGGGCACGAGGCCCCAGACCTCGGGCGCTCCGTATTGCGCGGTCGCACAGCCCGGTCGCAGCTTCCGCCCCGCGAGGCCGAAGTCGACGAGCACGGCCTCGACGGGGGGAGCCGCGGTGATCGACACCCGCGCCCGCGGCGCGGCGGAGCGACGCGGGGCGTGCGGGGCGCGCAAAATCACCTTCGACGGCGTGACGTCGCGGTGCCCGATGTCGAGCGCGTGCATCGCCTCGAGGCCCGCGCCGATGCCCTCGAGCGTGCGAAACGCGGTGTCCATGTCGAGCGTGTTCTGCTCGAGCCGACGCTCGAGGCTCGGCCCGTCGACGAGCTCCATCACGAGCACGGGCTTCGGGCGCGCGCCTGCGTCGAAGGTGACGAAGGTCGCGATGTTCGGGTGCGCGGGCAGCGCGAGCAGCGCGCCCGCCTCTTCGCGGAAGAGCCGGTGGAACTCTTGCTCGCTGAGCGTGCGCGCGGCGTCGCCGTCGTAGTCCGGCACCTTCAGCGCGAAGAGCTCGGCGGCGTTGTCGTGCCGCTCGTCCGCACGCTTGACGATGAAGACCGTGCCCGCCCCACCGCTGCCGAGCGCGCGGACGATGTAGAAGCCGCCGATCATGCGGCTCGGCGGGACCCAGGGCGGGAGCCCGGCGTCGGGCCCGCTGCCTCCCAAGGAGTGCGTCGGGCGGGGCTGCGCGCTGCCCTCGGGCGCCCGCGGCGGCAGCGTGAGCGCGTGCTCGAGGGCCGCGACGACGACGGCGGCGATGGCCGATGGGAGCTCCTCGCCGAGCACCGAGCGCGCGGCCTCCACGGCCTCGACGAGGTCCGCCCGCTCCCCCTTCGCGGCGCGATCGACGGACTGCTCGATGAAACGCAGCGCGATCCCGGAGACGGGCACCTCGTCGGTGAGGAGGCTGCCGAGCCGCCGCCGGGCGCCCCGGAGGAGTTGCGCGAGCGTGTGCACGGTGTTCTCGACGCCGAGCAAGAGCGCAGGCTCGCCGATCGGGACGAGCTGATCGAGGCCCTGCGCTGCGACCACCGGCTCGAGCGCCTGCGCGAGACGACGCACTCCCGCTCGCAGGGCTTCGACGCGCGGAGAGCTCGCGGGCGGCAGCGCGCGGGCGAGCTCGAACAGCGCCTGGACGCGAGTCACGCCAGCGGTTGGACCCGGCGCGGAGCGCGCGACGGAGAGGTACGCGCGGAGGGCCGTCTGCACGTCGGGCGCCATCGACGCCTCGGCGAGCACGCCGAGATCTTCGAGGCGCTCGACGTGGAAGAGCAGCCCGACGAGCACATCGCTCATCTCGCAGACCTCCTCGCGCACGAGCCCGTCGGTGGAGCGCGCGAGCGTCGCGAGGAGCGTGCGCCGCAGCGCCGGGGCGGCGTCGTCCCGCGCCCGGCGGAGCAGCACGGCCGTCGCGCGCAGGCGCCGCTTGCTCGCGTCGTCACTGATCAGTCGCTCAACCGCGTCATCCATCAGCTTGATTCGGTCGAAGACCGGCGCGGTGATGATGGGGTCGATCATGACGCCGCGCTTTATGCAGTACTCCAAAGCTTCGGTCAGGGCGTCCTGGAGCTGAATCCGTAAGGCGGCCTTGTCCTTCACCGGCAGATTGTCGGGGCTGACCTGGCCGTCTGTCCCCGCGCCGTAGATCGCCAGTGCTTGCTGGAGATTGCAGAAGACGCCGATGTAATCCACGATCAAGCCGTGGGTTTTGCCCGCGTAGACCCGGTTCGCCCGTGCGATGGTTTGCATCAGGGTGTGGTTGCGCATCGGTTTGTCCAGGTAGACCGTCGTGCAACTCGGTACGTCGAATCCGGTCATCCACATCGCACAGACAAAGACGATCCGCAGCGGGTCGCTGGCGTCCTTGAACTTGGTTTCCAAATCCTCGTTGACCATGCGCGTGCGGTGCGGCGCGATGTCCAGCCCTTTCTTGGTGAACGCCTCGATCTCACCCTGG
>CAIUAC010000125.1 GCA_903896985.1 uncultured Sandaracinus sp. | reverse complement strand
GGACCTCGGCGCGCTCCGACGCCGCTTCGACTGGGCGGGGTTCGTCGCGGAGGTGCCCGAGGCGCCGCCTGCGGGCGCTGAGCCGCGCGGGGCGTAGGCGCGGGGCCCGGCCTCCGCGGGAGCCTTCGCTCGCTGTGGTAGGCTGGGACGCTGTGACCACGCCGAAGCGCCCCGGGGAAGACCCTACGGCGACCGTGCGTTTCGACGTACCGGCGGACGTGCGCGCCGAGGCGCTGCGGATCGTGCGCGCCAAGCACCGCCCGGCGCTGCTCGTGCTCACGCACGCGGAGGTCGGGACGCGCTGCGCGCTCGAGCAGACGACCCTCGTCGGCAGAGACCCTCAGGCGGGCCTCGTGCTGCGTGATCCTGGAGTCTCGTTTCGCCACGCCTTGATCGAGGACCGCGGGGACGCTTGGGCCGTCATCGACCTCGGCAGCACCAATGGCACTCAGGTGAACGGAGTGGTCACCACCGAGCGGCTCTTGGTCGCGGGGGACCGCATCTCGTTCGGCAAGACGATCGTGCGCTTCGAGGTGCAGGACGCGCTCGATCAGCAGTACGACGAGGTGCTCGATCGGCTGCTGAACATCGATGAACTCACAGGCTTGTACGTGCGGCGCAAGTTCGATCGGGAGCTGAAGACGCTCCTCGATGCGGCCCAACTGCGCGGCGAGCCCGTGGGCTTGCTCGTCATGGACCTCGACGGCGTGAAGAAGATCAACGACGCCTACGGTCACGTCTTCGGTGCGCACGTGATCGGGCACAGCGGGCATCTCATCGGCGTCGTGCTCGGCGAGCGCGGCATCGCCTCGCGCTTCGGCGGGGACGAGTTTCTCGCAGCGCTTCCGAACGCCGACGTCGGGCAGGCCGAGGCGCTCGGCGAAGAGCTCCGCGCGGCGATCGACGTCCATCCGTTCGCCTGCGAGGGCGTGCCGCTCCACGTCAGCATCTCGATCGGCGTGGCCGCGTTCCCCGCGAGCGCGACGAGCGCGACGGCGCTCTTTCGCGTCGGCGACGACGCGCTCTATCGCGCGAAACAGGCAGGGAAGAACCGCGTCTGCCGCTAGCCCGCGGCGCGCTGCGCCCTCGAGCGAGCGACGCGCTGACGCGCCAGGTCCGCGCTGCGACGAGGAGAAGCGGTCGCGCTCGGCAGGGGCCGGCGCCGACGCTCAGGGCGCTGGCGTCGGGCTGACGATGGCGCGCAGGCGCCGCGCGTTCACGTTGACGCTGACGGGCATCGACCAACGCGCGTGCGCCTGAATCGCGGTCTCGAGCACCGCGCGCGCGTCGACCTCGCGCAGATCGACGTGCGGTTTGCCGAGCATACGCACGCGCCGCGTCGCGATCCGCGCGTCGCCCGCCAGCTCGGCGCGGAAGCTCGGCACGAACGCGTCGGGCGGGGTCCCTCCGACGCCGCGCGCGTCGAGCCCGCCGTTCGCCCAGACCCAGACGTCTGCGCCCGTCGAGCCGCGCGGCACGAGGTCTGCCAGCACATCGCGGAGTCGCCGCCGCTCGTTCGCGCGCCCGAGGTGATAGCGCTCGATGGCCAACGGTCCGGCCGCGAGGCGTACGCGGAGCACGGCCGCGCGCGCGAGCGCCATCGACTCAGGTGAGAGCTCCCGTCCGCTGACGGCGAATCCCTTGCCCTCGTCGTCGATCTCGTGCGCGCTCGGGTTCTCGACGCTGATCGGGATGAGGTGACTGCGCGCGTCCCCAAAGCAGAGCGCGTCGCTCACCGCGATCCGTGCGGCGCCTGCCTCGGCCACCGCGCGCGCTCGCTCGTGCGCGTCGAGCCCCGAGCGCGCGGCGCGGAGCATCGCGTCGACGTCCTCTGCCAGCGCGCGCAGCGTGATGCGTGCGTGCCGAGCGCGGAGGGCGATCGGTCGCGCAGAGGTCGCGACGGGCTCACGCGACGCGGCGAACAGCCGATCGCTCCGCGGGAAGCTACCGAACATCGCGTCGGTCGAGGTGAGCGCCGCCCACGCGGCGTCGTCGTCGAGGGCGGGCGCAGTGAGCCCGACGAGCGCGCGCCCCTCGAGGGTCTCAGCGACTCCCACCGACACCCAGCTCGGAGGCAACATCGGGGCCTCCGGCACCGCGTCGATCGGGTGATCGGGCTGGCTGAACAGCGCGTCCCGCAGCACGAACACTCCGCGCGTACGCACCGCGAGCGCGCGCAGCCGAGTGCAGCCGAGGGCGGCCTCCGAGAAGAGTCCGTCGGCGTCGCGCGGTCCCCGCATCGCGTCGTTGTTGCTCTCGTAGAGCAGGTTCGAATAGAGCCACGGCTCCGGGTACGAGACGCGCGCGACGACCGCGTCGAAGGGCGCCGCGACGACGAGATCCGCGTGAAATTCGCTCGTCGGCGCCGCGTCCGCGGAGGGCGCGAGCGCTGTCGGAGGCGCCGCCATCGCCGCGCTCAGCGGCTCCGCGGGGCGGGCTGCGGGTGGCT
>CAIUAC010000124.1 GCA_903896985.1 uncultured Sandaracinus sp. | reverse complement strand
GCACCGCACAGCGCCTCGCGGAGCCCTCGGAGCCGCACCCACGAGCCGCACAGCGCCTCGCGGAGCCCTCGGAGCCGCACCCACGAGCCGCACAGCGCCTCGCGGAGCCCTCGGAGCCGCACCCACGAGCCGCACAGCGCTTCGCAGAGCCCTCGCACCACGGCCGTGCGCGGCTTTCGTCTCATGTAGAGACGACAGCGGGCGCCGGATGGGCGCGCCAGTCCCGCAGCGAGACGCCGGCTGACTCAGCGCTTGGTCGGGGACGGCTGCACGGAGGCGACGACGAGGTGCATCCCGCAGACGGCGCAGTCGCCCGGGCCGACGTGCGTGTACGGGTGCGTCTCGCCGGGCTTCACGCACGACATCGGGCACTGGTAGGTGCGCGTGTCGACGCGCTGGGCGGCGGCGGTGTCGGTGGGGTGGCAGCCCGCGCAGACGCCGAACGCCGACAGCGTGAGCCCGGCGAGCGCGAGGGTGAGGGCGGTGGCGAGCGAGGCGACGCGGAGACGCATGGCCCCCTTTTTAGCACAGGCGCGGCCTGGGAGACGCGCGCGGCGCGGGCCCGGTGGCGAGGCGAGGCGCCGCTTCGAGGACCGAGTGGCTCCTTCAGCCGCCAGCGCGGGGCGGCGCGGGGGCGTTTTCTCAGCAGATCCGAGGCCGAGCGCGGCGGCACGCCCCGTGCTGTATCCCGCTGCGCGATGGCCTCTTACCAGCACGACTACGAGCCTGACTTCGACGACGAGCTTGCGACCCTCGTCGCCGACCGCCGCACGCTCTTCAGCCACGACGCCCCGCCCGCGCTGCCCTTCGCGCTCAAGCGCCGCACGCTCGACGACGCCGCTTGGCTCGCCTCGCTGCCCCCGGCGACCCGCGCCGCCCTCGAGGCCGCGCGCGCCCCCGTCGCCGACTGGCCCCGCGTCGCCCGCCCGCTCGGCGCGATCGCCCGCCCGCTCCAGAAGATCCCGTCGCTGCGCCCCTCCCGCTGAACGCGCTGTCGCGAGACGCGCTGTCGCGAGACGCGCCGCCGCCGAGGACCCCGCGCGCACTCACCGGCTGAGCGGGATCGGCACCGACATCGGGTCGGTCGGATCGGGCCGCGCGCCGCTCTGCCGCAGCACGCCGAGGCGTAGCCCGCGCGCGGCGATCAGGCGGCGCAGCCCAGGCTCGAGCGCGTGCACGCTGCGGACGCGGTCGCCGCGGCGCAGGTGCGCGGGCGAGAGCACGCCGTCCATCAGCAGGTCGACGCGGCGCGCGCGCCAGGCGACGCCGAGGCGCAGCACGAGGTCGCTCGGGCAGGCGTCGCGCGCGACGAGGTCGAGCACGAGGTCGTCGCCGCGCAGGCTCGCAGAGCGCACCGCGAGGCACGCGCAGAGCGGCGTGCCGACGTCCGGGTCCGCCGCGCCGACGAGGTAGCGCTGCGCCGCGCCGCCGCGCGGGTCCGCGTGCCGCGCGAGCAGCAGCAGCGCGGGCGTCGCGGCGACGACGCCGAAGTTCGCCTTCGCGAGCCAGTCGCGCACGATCGGCTCCTCCGCCGTGCGCACCAGCGCCTCCTGGTGAAGGAAGCGCGCGCGGTGCCGCACATCGAGCACGACGAAGTCGCTGCCGGAGTCGGGCGGGGGCCCTCGGTGCAGCGTGCGGCGCTCGGCGAGGTGCGGCAGGAGCGCGTCCGGCGCCTGCACGGTGCCGTCGGGGGGGATGCGCGCGACGAGCGCCTCCGCCGCGCGCGTGAAGTCGTCGCGGACGAACGCCGACAGGGGGAAGTCGTGCGCGAGCGGCGTGCCCCCGGCGAGCAGGTGCGCGACGAGCGCCGGCGCCGCGACGAGGAGCGCCATCCCCTGCGCGCGCCGCGCCTCACGGAGGCGACCCGCGAGCACCGCCGCGCCCTCGATGGCGGCGGCGAGCACGAACGGCAGCGCGGGCGTCAGGTAGTGCGACTGCAGGTCGAGCGTCGTCGGGAAGTGCGAGACGAGGTTGACGGCGAGCACGGGCAGGGCGGGCACGAGCCAGCGCGGGCGGAGCAGCGGCAGCACCAGCCCGAACGGCCCGAGCACCGTGAAGACGTAGAGCAGGCGCCGCGGCTGCGTCAGGTGCGTGAAGAGCGCGCCCGGGTGCGTCGCGAGGTAGCGCGCGACCTCAGGGAAGGTCTGCCCCCACTGACCGAAGTGCAGCTGCAGCGAGCCGACGGGCGGGGCGTAGCGCGGGTGCACGACGAGCAAGAAGAAGAGCAGGTACGCGACGCTGAAGCCCCCCGCGCCGACCGCGAGCCCAACGCGCCAAGCGCGCGCGCGGGAGGCGACGTCCTGGCGGAAGGCGACGGCGGCGACGAGGGACGCGCACGCGGTCACCGTCGCGAGGTCCTCGCGGCAGGCGAGGGTCGCGAGCACGCAGCCGACGAACGCGCGGGCGTCGCGGCGATCGACCGCGTCGAGCAGCCAGGCGAGCGGCAGCGCGGCGAGCGTGCCCGGATGAAACTCGTACGGGACGACGTGCCCGAGGTTCGGATGGAGCAGCCACGCCGCGCCCGCCGCGACGTACGCGAGCGGGCCGAAGCGCCGCCCCGCGAGGCGCGCGAGCGGGAACGCGGTCGCGGCGTAGGCGCTCGCCTGCGCGACGAGCAGCACCGGCACCGTGCCGAGCAGGCGCCCGAGCCAGCCGAGCGGCCACAGCACCGCCGACAGATGCAGCCCCGCGACGTGCGCCCCGACGATCGGCTCGAGCAGGTCGCCGCGCGCGAGCCCCCACGCGATCCGCGCATAGAACGCGAGGTCGAAGGTG
>CAIUAC010000123.1 GCA_903896985.1 uncultured Sandaracinus sp. | reverse complement strand
CGGCTCGCGCGCGCGCCGTCAGGAGGCGTCGAGCGCGTCTCGGACGGTGGTGCGCGTCGCGAACCAGGCGACACGACCGGGACGCTCGCGTTCCACGCGCTCGGCCCTCTCCCCGCATTGTGCGGAGTGCGCCAAATACCCCTCTCTCCACGAACGTCTGACTCTTGATCACATCTCCCGCGGCACCTCGTCAGCGGGTGATGGCGCCGAGGAGATACATGCTCTCGACGACGGCTACTCGGTCCACGAGCCGGAGCCATCCGGCGACGAAGGCCTTGTAGCCGGGCCTTCCTGTGTGTTTGGTGTCGCTGAAGCCCCCCATTCGAGCGAGCGAGAGAGCTGCCCATCGTCGAGTGGGCGCAGTGGACGGCGGCTGCGTCTTCTCCTCGGTAGCCCAAAGAGTGCGCCACTCGAGGTCGCTCAAGACGCCGGTGCAGGGCCGCTCGCCGAGGGGTAGCGGGGGAGCCGACTTCGGCGGCTCTTCGGGGACTCCGGCGGTCGTCGCAGGGTCCTCGATGCGAGTCAGCCGAGTGACCGGCGTGAGTAACGAGTCGCGAAGGTTCATCAGCCGCGCCGACGCGAAGGTCATTGGCACCGCCACGCGCAGGAAGTTGTCCGGCTCCTCCATGCGAAGACCCTCGACGTTCATCCCCTCTGATTTTAGGAACTTGTGATACTCCTCGATGCGCCAGCGACAGGAGTATTTGTCCACCACCGCGCGGCATTCCTCGGTGCTCGAGATTGGCTCGTTCGTGAGCAGCACCCAGCGCACAGGCTCATTACCCGCGGGCGCGTCGACCTCGGACAGCGCGACGACGTTGACCTCCAGGCGCGGCAGCCGACTCTCCACGTCCTTCGGAGGACGAAGGGTCACCGTCGCGCTGCGCATCTGCATACGCGCTCGGCGCGCCGGCCGCCCGCCCTTCTGCTGAATATCCAGCCAGCACTCGCCCAGGACGGGCTGAGACTCGAGGACTCCGAACACCCCGCCCGTCTCCTCGACGACCCGGCGGTTCCAGCTCGCACGAGCGATGAAGCGCTGTCCCTCACCGAGTTGGTACATCAGATACTCGTATATGTCGCTCTCGCGGTCCGTGATCTGGATGGTCCGCTCGCCCAAACCCGCGAGGTGCATGCGCTCGGCGGCGGCTGTCGCGCTGGCTTCCCACTTGAAGCTCTCCTTGTCCTCATAGTCCCGCTCGTTGCGCGAGGCGCGCTTGCCGTGCGTGGTCGAATCCCGTGTCCAGAACAGGAGATCCACCGGACCCCAGACCTCCTTGGTCCGCGCCGACACGGCGAGCATCGAGTGCAATTCCCAACCACGGGACCTCGCGCCGAGGCTCGTGCTGGTAGGCCCGAGCTTCTTTGCGACCCCGTGTTTGTAACTCAGCGACGTCGTGTCCCCGATCAGCAGCACCTCGTCGCCGTCCTCGATGACCTCCGCGACGTACGACGCGACCCCTTGGCAGCCCGCCCGAGCCAGCTCGTCCGGAGCGACCTCGCCGCATCGGCTGTGACGATAGAAGCGCTCCTTGGCGCTCTCATCCCCCGCCGCGCTGGCCAGCGATTTTCCAGGATTTGCGAGCAAAGCCTGAAGCAGGTCGGCCGCCCGCGCGTTCCTGCGGACGTCGCCCAGCTTCGCATCCTTCGTGACCCGCGCTGCAAACGCTGCATCCTCGTCTCTCGCCATTCGCGCCTCCTATCGACCGCCAGCCGGCGGCTCCGATGGGAAGAGGATCACGAATTCGAGATGTGTAGAAGAGTCAGCCCGCTTGCGGGAGAGGGCTGGGGAGAGG
>CAIUAC010000122.1 GCA_903896985.1 uncultured Sandaracinus sp. | reverse complement strand
TCAAGTCGCTCCGCCTCCCGCGCCTCACCGGCTACATCGCGACGGGGCTGATCGTCGGGCCGAGCGTGCTCGGCTTGCTGACGCCCACGATGGTCACCGACCTCAAGCTCTTCAACGGCGTCGCCATCGCGTGGATCACGCTCGTCGCCGTGATGGGCACGACGCTGCTGCTGACCGGCGTCGTCTTTCTGCTGCGCGGGCAGCTGCCGTTCATAGCTGAGCTGCCCCTCGTGCCTGCGCTCGCCGTCGCGTTCGTGCTCGGCGTGACGGTGGTCGCGCAGTCTCCCGCGGTCGTCGTCGCGCTCCGCGACGAGATGGACTCGGAGGGGCCCGTGTCGCGCACCGCGCTCGGCGTCGTCGTGCTCGCCGACCTCGTCGTCATCGTGTTCTTCGCGCTGGCGTCCGCGTCCGCGAAGTCCGTGCTAGGCGGCGACGCCGACGTGCTGCGCACGATCCGGCAGCTCGGCTGGGAGCTCTTCGGCTCGCTCGGCATCGGCGTGGTCGTCGGCGTGCTCCTCGCGATCTACCTGCGCAAGGTGCAGGGCAGCGCGGCGCTCTTCATCTTGGTCGTGTGCTTCGGCGTCGCGGAGATCGGCTCGCGCGTGCACCTCGATCCGCTGCTCGTCGCCCTCGCGGCGGGCGTGCTCGTGCGCAACGTGACGGAGCTCGGGGACCGCCTCGTGCGCGAGATCGAGGGCGCGGCGCTCCCCGTCTACGTCGTCTTCTTCGCCGTCGCCGGCGCGACCATTCACCTCGAGCTGCTCCCGCTCGTCTGGATACCCGCGCTCGCGATCATCGGCACGCGCGCCTTTGGGCTGCTCGCGGGGACCCGGCTCGCCGCGCGTCTCGCCGGCGCGCCGCCCGAGGTCGGCCGCTACGCGGGCTTCGGCTTGCTGCCGCAGGCGGGGCTCGCGCTCGCGCTGGCGCTGCTCTTCGCGAGGACGTTCCCGTCGTTCGGGGAGGGCGCCTCCGCGCTGACGCTCGCGGTCGTCGCGCTCAACGAGATCATCGCGCCGGTGTTCTTCCGCGTAGCGCTCGTGCGCTCGGGCGAGGCGGGGCAGCGCCGCGCTCGCGAGGTCTCGCTCGGCGAGGCAGAGGTCGCGCAGAACGGCGCCGCAGGCCCGTAGTTACCGGCACGAAATCCAGGCGAAACGCTGCTCGCCCGCATTCGTGTTAGATCCCCGGCGCCAACCGCAGCGCGGCCTTGCAGCCGAGGAGTCGAGCGATGAAGAAGGTCGAAGCGATCATCAAGCCTTTCAAGCTCGACGAGGTGAAGGATGCCCTCGCCGAGGTCGGCGTGCAGGGCATGACCGTCTCGGAGGTCAAGGGCTTCGGTCGCACGGGCGGCAAGAAGGAGATCTACCGGGGCAGCGCCTACGTCGTCGACTTCGTCCCCAAGGTGAAGATCGAGGTCGTCGTCCCGGACTCGCTCGTCGTCGCCGTGCTCGAGGCGATCGAGAAGGCGGCCAAGACTGGGCGCATCGGCGACGGCAAGATCTTCGTCACCCCCGTCGAAGAGGCCCTCCGCATCCGCACCGGCGAGCGCGGCGACGACGCCATCTGAGCGCCCTCCGCGCCAGCTTCTTACCCCGCCGAAACCGGCCCGAAACCTTCCGCGCGTAGTGATCGCCTGCTTCTCCGGGCAGCGCTACGCACCGTTCCACCTCCGTTCCCACCCCCGTTTTCCATGGAGTCCGCATGACTGGCAAGCTCACCCCGAAGGACGCGATCGAGCTCGGCAAGAAGCACGGCGCCGAGATGGTCGACCTCCGCTTCATCGATCTCCCGGGCACCTGGCAGCACACGAGCGTGCCGTTCAAGCGCCTCGACGAGGACGCGTTCGAGGAGGGCTTCGGCTTCGACGGCTCGTCGATCCGCGGCTACGCGCCGATCAACGCCTCCGACATGCTGATCATGCCGGACGCCACCTCCGTGCAGATGGACCCCTTCACGAAGCACCCGACGCTCGTGCTCCTCTGCAACATCGTCGACCCGATCACGCGCGAGCCCTACGGCCGTGACCCGCGCTACATCGCGCGCAAAGCGGAGTCGTACCTCAAGCAGACGGGCATCGCGGACACCTGCTTCGTCGGCCCCGAGGCCGAGTTCTTCGTGTTCGACAGCGTCTCCTACGACTTCAAGGGGCACGCGCAGCACGCCGCCGTGGACTCGGGCGAGGCGCACTGGAACACCGGCGCGGGCCCGAACCAGGGCTACAAGGTCCGCCCGAAGGAAGGCTACTTCCCGGTCATGCCGACCGACTCGCTGATGGACCTGCGCACCGAGATGGTGAAGACGATGTTCAGCGTCGGCCTCGACGTCGAGGTCTCGCACCACGAGGTCGCGACGGCGGGTCAGTGCGAGATCGACTTCCGCTTCTCGCCGCTGCTCTCGATGGCGGACCAGCTCTGCTGGTTCAAGTACGTCGTGAAGAACGTCGCGTTCCAGGCGGGCAAGACGGCGACCTTCATGCCGAAGCCGATCTACGGCGACAACGGCTCGGGCATGCACTGCCATCAGTCGCTCTGGAAGGACGGCAAGCCGCTCTTCGCGGGCGACCAGTACGCCGGCCTCAGCGAGATGGCCATGCATTACATGGCCGGAATCATCAAGCACGCGAAGGCGCTGTGCGCGATCACCAACCCGACGACGAACAGCTATCGCCGGCTCGTTCCGGGCTACGAAGCGCCGGTCAACCTCGCGTACTCGTCGCGCAACCGCTCGGCGGCGATCCGCATCCCGATGTACTCGTCCTCGCCCAAGGCGCGCCGCATCGAGGTGCGCTTCCCCGACGCGTCGACGAACCCGTACCTCGCGTTCTCCGCGCTGATGATGGCGGGGCTCGACGGCATCCAGCGCAAGCTCGACCCGGGCGACCCGCTCGACAAGGACATCTACTCGCTCTCGCCGGAGGAACTGAAGGGCGTCCCGACGGTGCCGGGCTCCCTCGACGACGCGCTCCGCGCGCTCGAGGAGGACCACGAGTTCCTGCTCAAGGGCGACGTCTTCACGAAGGACCTGCTCGAGGAGTGGGTCTCGTACAAGCGCGCCAAGGAGGTCGACCCGGTTCGCCTCCGCCCGACGCCGTACGAGTTCGCGCTCTACTACGACTGCTGAGCGAGAAAAGAGCGGGGCGGTGCCGTCGCGTCTCGTTTGACGCCGCGACGCCGCCTCAGGTAGCATCTGCGGGCTCGATCGCGCGTCTCCCGGAGGCCGTGACCGGGCCCGCGCTCGTCGGGCGTGGGTCGCGTATCCCGTAATCATCCCGGCTCCGCGCTCGAACCGTCGCGCGCAGTCGGCCGCGCCCAGAGACACCCGCGACCATGCTCCCGAGCAAAGCCCGTGTCGCAGCCGCAGTCCTTCGGGTCCTGCCGCGGAACCGCCTCAGCCGTCAGCTCGGTCGTCTCGCCGATCTGCCGGTTCCGGCGGCCGCGCTCGATCGCTGCGTGAACGCCTATCTGAAGGCGTACGACATCGACCTCCGCGACTACGAGCAGCCGGACGGCGGCTATCCATCCTTCGACGCGTTCTTCACGCGGCAGCTCCTCGCGGGCAAGCGACCGCTCGATGCAGACGAGGACGCGCTCCTCTCGCCGTCCGACGGCAGGCTCGAGGACTTCGGCACCATCGAGCGCGGCGCGAAGCTGTTCGTGAAGGGCAAGCGCTACGACGTCGGCGAGCTGCTCGGCGACCGCCAAGCGGCAGAGCGCTTCGACGGCGGGCTCTTCGCGGTCGTCTACCTGTCGCCGCGCGACTATCACCGCGTGCACGCGCCCGTGACCGGCCGCGTGAGCTCGGCGCGCTACGTCGCGGGGACGCTGTATCCCGTGAATTCCATCGGTCTCCAGCACGTCCCGAATCTCTTCGCCGTCAACGAGCGCGTCGCGGTCCATCAGCAGACGGAGCGCTTCGGAGAGGTCGTCTCGGTGATGGTCGGCGCGATCGTCGTCGGGCGCATCGGCATCACGTTCGACGAGAGCCTCGTCACGAACGTCGGTCGGCCGGCGGTCGTCCGTGAGTACGGCGCGACCGGCCCGCAGCTCGCGCGCGGCCAGGAGCTCGGGGTGTTTCACATTGGCTCGACCGTCGTGCTCTTCACCACGGGCGCGGCCGGGCTGCGCTTCGTGCGTGGGGCGGGGGACGTCGTGCGTATGGGCGAGGCGCTCGCGCGGCGTCCGGGAGGGCACGCGTGAGCGACGAAGATCCGGATCGCCGACAGCGTCGGAAGACGGTCCAAGCGCGGCGCCTGCGGGTGCCTGTCGATGAAGTCCCTCGTCAGCGCGCGATCTCGTCCGAGGCGACCCTCGACGACGCGGACCTCGTGGAGATCGCCGTCGAAGCGCCGCCGCCGCCGACTCCGCGTGCGCCGCCAGCGCCGCCAGCGCCGCTCGCAGTGGAGGCCGCTGCGCCGCCCGCGGTGGAGGCCGCTGCGCAGCCGTTCCCCGAGCGC
>CAIUAC010000121.1 GCA_903896985.1 uncultured Sandaracinus sp. | reverse complement strand
CGCGCTCCTGGCCATTGGCCTCTTCTACTTCCAGATGCTCCGCAACAGCGCGCAGTTCTGGATTCACAATGGGTTCGGCGCGTCGTGGACCAGGGAGCTTCGCGCGCGCCTCAAGGATCTCGGCACGCCGACGAGCCTCGAGGTCGCAGCGATGGCGGCCGATCTCTCGAAGATCGGGCGACGCGCCTACCGCCGCGAGGACGTCCTCGAGCGCTCGGAAGGCGATGATGACGACGACCCCGTCCTCGCCGATTGCGCTGAGCGCTGCGCCCGCATCGACGAGCGCTTCAGCCAGCTCGCGCCGACGCTGACGCGCGAGCTCGACGCCTTCTGCAAGGCTCCGCCTGCGATTCGAGACGAGGCGCAGTCCCCTTCCCGCCGCGCGCGCAATGCCTGACACTCGCTCCACGTGACGCGCTCCCATACTTCGCCTTTCGCGCTGCTCTGCGCCGCGCTCCTCCTGACCGCTGCGTGCGGCTCTGCTGCGAGCCCTGCGAGCCCCGACGCGGGTCTCGTGGCCGACTCAGGCATTCCGCTCGACGGGGGCGCGCTCGACGCGATGACGGATGGCGGCGTGGATGCGTCTGCGCCGACGGTGCGCTTCGACACGCTCTTCATCGGCAATAGCTATACGTACGTGAACGACCTGCCCGGGCACTACCGCTCGCTCGTCAGCGCGCTGTCGCCCGACGTCCGCGTCGAGTCGGTCACGGCGGGCGGCTATCGGCTGACGCAGCACGCGGCGGACGCGCGGATGGATGGCACTCCGCTCGCGCGCTGGCTGCGCACCGGCACGGCGGCGGAGACGGCGTTCGACGCGGTCGTTTTGCAGGAGCAGAGCCAGATCGGCGGCTTCCCCGAGGGCTCGCCGGATCGCGCGGCGTCGGTCGCGGGTGCGTCGGAGTTGGCGGCGCTCGCGACGGCGCGCGGGGCGACAGTCGTGCTCTATCTGACGTGGGGATATCAGCACGGCGACCCCACGAACGCGGGTATTGGATATGGCACGTATACAGGCATGCAAGACCAGCTGGATACTGGCTATCTCGCGCTCGCGGCGCGGCTGCGCACGGAAGGCTCGGAGGTGCTCGTCGCGCCCGTCGGCGGGGGCTTTCGCACCGTCTTCGAGGACGTGACGCTCACCGGCGCAGAGCCGCTCGCGGCGGGGAGCGACTTCGTCGCGCTCTACGAGGCGGACGGCTCTCACCCCTCGCTGCGCGGCGCGTACCTCGCCTCGTGCATCATGGCGGGCACGATCACCGCGGCCGACGCGCGCGGCTTCGTCGATGAGCCGACGCTCGGCCCGGCGCTCTCGAGCGCGCTGCGTGAGGTCTGCGCGCGCGCCCTCGCCGACCCGCGCTGGTAGTCGCGCGGCGCTCAGTCCGTGCGCAGCGTCAGCGTCAGCGCGAGCGTGCGCCCCGGCAACGGAAAGCCGAGCAGATCTTGGCCGCGCACGTCGGCGAGGTCGGTCGCCGTGAACGCGAGCACGGCGTGCGGCGCGTGCCAGGTCACGGCGAGCCCGCAGCCGAGCACGGTGCGCGCGGGGATCAGCGCGAGGTTCGCCTGGTCGGCCGCGGATTGACCGACGTAGGTGACGTCGAAGGACGGCTCGATCGACTCGACTGGACCGAGGCGCGGCACGCGCCCGGAGAGGCGCGCGTAGAGCTGCGTCGCGGGGCGGAGCGGCAGCGCGCGACCGCGCGTCGTGTCGACGGCGTCGAGCAAGGTGAGCGCGGAGACGAGCGACACATAGCGCGCGAGCCCCGCGTCGAGCGCGACCTCGAGCCCGCGCGTGCGCGCCCGGTCGAGGTTGCGCGCCTCCGCTTGAAACTGCGAGGTGCGCTGATAGCTGATGAAGTCGCGGTCCTCGCGCACGAACGCGTGCGCCTCGCCGCGCACTCTCCAAAGGCCGCGCTGCGCGCGCACGCGGGCGCCAAGCTCCGCGCTGACGCCGCGCTCCGGGCGCAGCCCCACGGCGCTCTTGAGCCAGCCGCGATCGCCGAAGAGCTCGAGCATCGTCGGCAGCCGCGTGCCGTAGGCGATGGCGGCCGTCACGGCGAGCGCGCGCGAGGGCGCGACGATGGCGCCGAGCCGCGCGGTCGGGACCAGGTAGTCGTTGGCGATGGGCGCGGCGCCGTCCTCGACGCGGATGGACGCGAGCGACGCGCGCGCGAGCTCGAGGCGGGCCGACGGGCGCAGCTCGACGACGACGCTGTGCGTCTCGAAGCGCAGCGGCAGCTCGAGCGCGAGCGCGCCCGTCTGCCTCAGGGACGCCTGGTTCGGCAGCGCGGCGAGCGCGTCCTCGGGCACGAGCGACTCGACGCGATACGAGGCGAGCGCCGTCACGCCGAGCCACGCGCTCAGCCTGCGCTCGGCGGCGACGCGCAGCCCGGCGCGCGTCAGCCGATCGTCCGTCGCCCGTCGCAGCAGCCCAATTTCTCCGTACAGATCGCTGAAGCGCGCGCGCTCGTGGGACGCTGACAGCGCGAACTGTAACCGTCCAACGCGCTCGCCGTCGTCGTCCTCG
>CAIUAC010000120.1 GCA_903896985.1 uncultured Sandaracinus sp. | reverse complement strand
TCCCAGGTCTGCCCAAGCATCGCGAGGATCAGCGAGCGGTCGATCTTGTCGGGATACCAAGCCTTCAGGATCGCCTCGTACGCCTTCCAGTCCACCGAGCGCGGCATGAAGAGCGCGTACGACACCGCGCCGACTCCGAGCGCGAAGTGCCTGATGTCGGTGGACAGCCCGGCGAGCGAGCCGCCGAAGATGCCGCCTTGCGAGTTGCCGTGATAGTAGACCTCGCTCGGATCGAAGCTCGGCTGCCCGCCAATTTGGAACGCCGCGTTGTCCGCGCAGACGCCCTTGATCGTGCGCGTCAAGACGAGCTGGTCGATGAAGCCCTGCAGCTGACGATCGACGAAGGTCGGAAAGAGCGAGATATCCGCCAGGGCGCGCGTCGCGTACTCGACGTCATTCGGGCCTGCCATGCCGGTCCAGTCGCCCGCGACGACGACCGTCGGGAAGTCGTTCGCGAAGTTGCGCAGATAGCCGCCCTCCGCCTCACCGCGGTCACCGAAGAGCCCGTGTCCGTACTGCATGATGCGCACGGGCGGCCCCCCCGCCGCGACGCTCGCCTGCACCGAGCGCGGGATGAGGACCGTGAACGCATACTCCTTCGTGCCCATCGCGACGGGCGCGCCCGAAGCGTCGCGGCGAAGCGGCGAGCCCGCCGCGTCGGCGACCTGATAGAGCGGCACGGTGATGGTGCCGTCCACCTTGCGATAGATCTCCGTGTTGTAGTCGTCCTGCGTGCTCGTGATCGTGCAGCCGAGCCCCTCGGCGCCGACGCGCGTGAGCGCATCGTCGCGCATCGCGACGACGTCGCCCCACGCGGACTCGTCGGAGCCCGTCCAGATATCCCACGCCTCGGTCAGCGTGGACCGGTCGATGCCCGCGGCCGTGAGCGGGGCGAACACGTCGGTCTCGAATGCTGCTCGGCGCTCCTCGATCCCGGGGATGGTCGTCGGCGTGTTGTCACGCAGCGCGGCGAAGCCGGGGTGTGCCGGCACGAGCGAGCCGTCGGCGAGGCGCAGGTTGCGCGTCGCGATGATGATGTGGTGATTCTCCGGCATACGGCGCGCGGGGCGAATGTAGAAGGGCCGCTTGTCCGCCGACACGCCCGTATGCATGTCGAGCTCCGCGAAGTGCGGCAGCCGCTCCATCGTGGTCGCGTCGAAAAGGACCGTCTGCGAGTCGGCCTCCATGCTCTTCTCGACGTGCAGCCAGTCGGCGAGCCCGGTGGCGTCCACGCGCCCCGCGTAGAGCGTCATGAACGACGTCTGCCCGGTGAAGCCGTCCCAGCGATTCAGCTCCGCGGGGTCGATCGGAATCGGCGTGTCGGCTGCGTTGGTCGGCATCGCCTCGATCGGGATCGCCACGCGCCGACCAGTGCGAGTGCTCGCGTCGTCGACGAGATAGCGACTCGACGGCCATGGCAGCATGCAGCCCATCGGATTGAGGTTCTCGCACTCGGCGCGGTAGGGCGGGGGCCCCGCGTCGGGCGGCCCAGCGTCTGGGGTAGGCGGCGGCGTGACGTCGTCGTCGCCACACCCAGCGAAGAGCATCGAACCCGCGATGGAGACTAGGAGCGAGGCACGAAGAAGACTCGACATGGTGCCGATAGTACCAGCACTGGCTAGCCGCGTGTCGACCGGACACGACCCGAAGTGCCGCCGTCCCGTCGACCGGACTGCGCGCCCCGGCGTCATCCGGCGATGGAGACCTTGGCCGCGCTCCGGATCCGCGGCACCGCGCCCACTTGGGGCAATCAGTGGGACAGGTCCCGAAAAACGTACCGTTTTCCCCGATGAAACTGGTGGGCGGGACAGGGATCGAACCTGCGACCCGCTGCGTGTAAAGCAGCTGCTCTGCCGCTGAGCTACCCGCCCGGGAAGCGCGCGCAAAGTAGCACGCTCCGCGAGCAGTCGCTGTCTCAGCGACGAGTTGTGACGGCGGAACGGCGTGCGGCAGGCGGCGGGCGCACGTGGACACGGGCGACGACGAGCGAGCTCGGGCCATCGAACGGCCCAACCAGCCCGACCTCCACGCACGCATACGGACCCATCGAGAGGACGCTGCGGTCGCGCACATTGGCCTCGCCGGCGAGTCCGCGTCCTTGAGGTCGTCGCCCGCCGACGACGCCCGTGTGCTCGACGGGCGCACCCGTCGCCGGCGTGAAGCTGTCGCGATAGCTGCCGTCTTCGGTCTGCATGATCAGGCGATCCGTGCCGCCGGCGCCTGTGTTGAGGTCGAGCGCCCCAGTGCGGTTGCTCGAGCCCCCGAACCGCACGCCCTGCCGGAGAAAATCGTAGGACGCTGCCGTGATCGAGACGGTCGCCACGACGGTGTCCCCGCTCTGCATCTCGGTGCGGTAGCCCGGCGTCCCTGGAGTGTTGTTCGTGGGCGGGGTCGCGAACGGCACGACGAAGACGCGCGTGCGCTTGCCGACCCCATGGAGCACTACCCCGCGTGGCGGGGAGTCGAGCACGACGCCGTTCGTGTCGAGGAAGACGACGCGTATCGTCACTCCGCTGGCGAGCACGAGCGCCGTCACCGCCGCAGCACCGCCCTCGTTGCCGAGAGGCACGAGGTCGACGGTGTCGCTCGCAGGCGCGACCCGCTGGGGCTCCGTGAACACCTGACCATCACGATCCACGCGCACGACGAACGTGCCCTCGCGGCCCCCATACGCCACGAGGAAGCCGCCGTTGGCTCCGGCGAGCGCGATATCGCCCGAGGTACGAGCGACGGGCAGCAGAGCCTCGATCACCCGCACGCGCTCATCGATGCGCGCGTATTGGATCGAGTGGCTGGTCGAGCTACCCGCCGTCCAGATCACGCCGACGTCCGCGCCGTTGTCCGCGAGCAGCGGCGACGCGATGCCCGGTCCGACGCTCAGCTCGCCGCACAGCACCTGCGCGCTCGGCGTACACACCCGGCCTCGGAACTGCGCGGAAGCGTCCGGCGCGAACGCGATGGCACCTAGCCCGAACCCGCAAGCCGCTGCGAACCGCCACCGCGCCATCAGGCCCGAGCTTCGAGTGTGCATCGAGGTCCTACTGCTGCGCCCCAGGGGCTTCGACCGTCGGCGCGGGCACGACCGCGGGCGTCGTACCCGGCTCGCTCGCCTCGCCCTCAGGCACCGTCGCGCCGCGCACGACGAGCTGCCCGCCGCGGTACTCCATCGGTGGGGTTCGACGTCCGAAGATCGCGTCGGGATCGCTGAAGCAGAGCGCCTCGCGCAGGACCTCATCCGTGTGCTCGACGAGCACGATCCGCATCGCGTTCAGCACGCGGCGCGGGATCTCCCGGAGGTCCTTGCGGTTCTCCTTCGGGATGATGACCGTCGTGATCCCCGCGCGGTGCGCCGCCAGCATCTTCTCCTTGAGCCCGCCGATCGGCATCACGCGCCCGCGCAGCGTGATCTCGCCGGTCATGGCGACGGTGCGGTGCACGGGCACCTTCATCAGCGCGCTCGCCATGCTCGTCGCCATCGTGACGCCCGCGCTCGGGCCGTCCTTCGGCACGAACTCCGGGAAGTGCACGTGCACGTCGACCTTGGAGAGGAAGTCGTCCTCGAGCCCGAGCAACCGCTGCCGAGAGCGGATGTAGCTCATGGCCGCTTGGGCGCTCTCCTGCATACCCTTCTCGAGCAGGCCGGTGATCACGATCTTGCCCTTGCCGGGCACCACGGTGACCTCGCACTCGAGCGTCGTTCCGCCATAGGTCGTATACGCGAGGCCGTTCGTCAGGCCGATCTCGTCCTTCTCGCCGATCATCGACGAGCGGAACTTCGGCACGCCGAGGTACTTCGGGATCGCCTTCGCCGCGATGCGATAGGGCTTGTCCTTGCCGCTCTTGACGACCTCGCGGGCGACCTTGCGACATACCGAGCCGATCTCGCGCTCAAGCGAGCGGACGCCCGACTCCTTCGTGTAGTGGTGGATCACCGTGCGCAGGGCGTTCTCGGTGATCTCGAGGTTGACGTCCTTCAGGCCCGTCTCCTCCTTCTGCCGCGGCACGAGGTACTTCACCGCAATGTTCAGCTTCTCGAACTCCGTGTATCCGCTGAGCTGGATGATCTCCATGCGGTCTTGGAGCGGGAGCGGGATGCCCGACAGCGAGTTCGCCGTCGTGATGAACATGACGTCCGAGAGGTCGTAGTCGAGGTCGAGGTAGTGGTCGTTGAAGCCGGCGTTTTGCTCCGGATCGAGCACCTCGAGCAGCGCCGCCGCGGGGTCGCCGCGGAAGTCCGAGGACATCTTGTCGATCTCGTCGAGCAAGAAGACCGGGTTGTTCGCGCCGACCTTGCGCAGCGACTGGATGATGCGACCGGGGAGGGCGCCGATGTACGTGCGCCGATGGCCGCGAATCTCGGCCTCGTCTCGCACACCGCCGAGCGAGAGCCGCACGAACTTGCGCCCCGTCGCGCGCGCGATGGACCGCGCCAGCGAGGTCTTGCCGACGCCCGGCGGCCCCACGAGGCAGAGCACAGGGCCCCGCAGCTTCCGGACGAGCGCCTGCACCGCGAGGTACTCGAGGATGCGCTCTTTGACCTTCTTCAGGCCGTAGTGATCCTCGTCGAGGATCTTCTCTGCTGCCTCGAGGTCGTAGTTCTCTTCGCTGACGTCGTACCAGGGCAGCCCGAGGACCCAGTCGATGTAGTTGCGGACGACGGTCGCCTCGGCGCTCATCGGCTGCATCATCTTGAGCTTCTTCAGCTCCTTCTTGACGCGCCCGGAGCCCTCCTTGGAGAGCTTCTTCGTCTTGATCTTCTCTTCGAGCTCTTGAATCTCAGTCTTGAACTCGTCCCGCTCGCCGAGCTCCTTCTGAATGGCCTGCATCTGCTCATTCAGGTAGTACTCCTTCTGCGTCTTCTCCATTTGCTTCTTGACGCGGGAGCGGATCTTCTTCTCGACCTGCAGGATCTCGATCTCGGCGTTCATCAGCTCGAACAAGCGCTCGAGGCGTCGCGCCGGGTCGGTCGTCTCGAGGATCTCCTGCCGGTCGTTCAGCTTGATGGACGAGAGGTGCACGACGATGGTGTCGGCGAGGCGCGCCGCCTCCTCGATCGTCTGCACGGTCATCAGCGTCTCGGGCGCGATACGCTTGTTGAGCTTCACGTAGAGCTCGAACGTCGACTGCACCGAGCGCACCAGAGCTTCTAGCTCCACGCTCGCCTGGATCACCTCTTCCACCGCCTCTACCTCGCAGAGGAAGAACTCCTCGTTGGGCACGAAGCGCTTGATCACGGCGCGACGCTTGCCCTCGACGAGCACCTTCACGGTGCCGTCGGGCAAGCGCAGCAGCTGAATGATCGTGCCGACCGTCCCCATAGCGAAGATGTCTTCGGCGGTCGGGTCGTTGGTCTTGGCCCGCTTCTGAGCCGCAAGGAGGATCTCCTTGTCGTGGCTCATCGCCTCTTCGAGCGCGTTGATGGACTTCTCCCGTCCGACGAAGAGCGGCACCACCATGTGCGGAAACACGATGATGTCGCGCAGCGGCAGCAGCGGGAGGACGTGCGCCTTCTTGGGCGTCACGGGATTCTTCGGGTCTTCGCTCTTGTTGAAGAACATTGCCTGTTGGTGCTCGGGACGAAATCCGAGAGGGCAGCGTGGATCTGGCGACTACGCCGACCCTCCCGCTGCCTCCTTCTCGTAGACGATCAGAGGCTTCTCAGCCTTCGTGATGCACTCCTCGTTGAGCACGACTTCCTTGATACCGTTGTGCGAGGGCACGTCGTACATGACGTCGAGCATCGCATTCTCGAGGATCGCACGGAGGCCGCGCGCGCCGGAGTTGCGCTTGAGCGCCTCGCGGGCGATGCCGTTGAGCGCGCCCTTCGTGAACTTCAGCTTCACGCCGTCCATCTCGAGCAGCTTCGCGTACTGCTTGACGAGCGCGTTCTTCGGCTTCGTCAGGATGTCGACGAGCGCCTCTTCACTGAGCTCGTGCAGGGTCGCGACGACGGGGAGCCGGCCGATGAACTCCGGGATCAGGCCCGCACGCAGCAGGTCCTCCGGCTGCACTTGCTCGAGCAACTCGCCGACACGCTTGTCACGCTTGCTCGGGATCTCGGCGCCGAAGCCCAGCGTCTTGTCGCCGAGGCGTCGCTCGATGATCTGCTCGAGCCCGACGAACGCGCCGCCGCAGATGAACAGAATGTTGGTCGTGTCGACCTGCAGGAAGTCCTGCTGCGGGTGCTTGCGCCCGCCCTTCGGCGGCACGTTGGCGATCGTGCCTTCGATGATCTTCAGGAGCGCCTGCTGCACGCCCTCGCCGCTGACGTCGCGGGTGATGGAGGGGTTGTCGCTCTTGCGGGCGATCTTGTCGATCTCGTCGATGTAGACGATGCCGCGCTGCGCGCGCTCGACGTCATGCTCCGCGTTCTGCAGGAGCTGGACGATGATGTTCTCGACGTCCTCACCGACGTAGCCGGCCTCGGTCAGGGTCGTCGCATCCGCGATCGCGAAGGGCACGTTGAGGATGCGCGCGAGCGTCTGCGCGAGGAGCGTCTTGCCTGAGCCGGTGGGCCCGAGGAGCAAGATGTTCGACTTCTGCAGCTCGACGTCTTCCTGGCCGATGCGCGAGTCGATGCGCTTGTAGTGATTGTGCACGGCGACCGCGAGCGTCTTCTTCGCGCGGTCCTGGCCGATGACGTACTCGTCGAGGACGGCCTTGATCTCAGCCGGCTTCGGGAGAGGCGTGCCGGTCGCGAAGTTGTCCTCGCGGTCGACCTCCTCCGCGATGATGTCGTTGCACAGCCCGATGCACTCGACGCAGATGTAGACCGTCGGGCCCGCGATG
>CAIUAC010000119.1 GCA_903896985.1 uncultured Sandaracinus sp. | reverse complement strand
CTCGTCACCGTCGCGCGCGCCGCGCGAAGCCCGCCGCCCGCCGTGGCCGTGACGAGCTGCACGTCCGACTCCGCGGCGGCCGCTTGCGCGCGCTGCATCTCCAGGTCGGCCTGCGCCTGCGCGACGCGCGACTCGTACTCGAGCGGGTCGATCTCGACGAGCACGGCGCCCGCGCTGACGCGCTGATTCTCGACGACGCGCACGTGGAGCACCTGCCCGCCCGCCCGCGCCGAGAGCTGCGCGATGTCCGCCTCGATCTGCGAGTCGTCCGTCTCCACCTGATTCGCCGTCTCGGCGCGGTGATAGAAGAAAACGCCTAGCGAGCCCGCCACCAGCAGAGCGAGCACGAGCAGCGGTCGCTTCGCGCTTCGACCCTTCGGTTCAGCCAGCGCCTGCCCGTCGCTCGCGCTCATCGGACTCTGTTCCTTCGCTGCAGCCTCGACACTCATCACTCGATCTCCACGTGGACTTTGGCCTTCGGATCAGGAAGGCCGCCGCGCTTGAGGAACACCAGGATCGGCAGCACCGCGAGGAACGAGATCCCCGTCAGCAGAAAGAGCTGCTCGAAGGCGATCACGGTGGATTGCCGCATCACGACCCCGAGCAGAGAGGCGGTCGCGCCGGTGCGCGCGGCGTTGAGGTCCATCCCGCGCTGCATCAGCGCGCTCTGGATCGCGAGCAGCCGAGCCTGCACCTCGGGGCGCGACGGGTCCATGTGCGCCGTCAGCGCCGAGCGCGCGACGACGCCGTAGCGCGAGAGCACCGTCGTGAAGATCGCGAGCCCGACGGAGCCGCCGATCTGCCGCATCAGCGAGTTCAGCCCCGTCGCGTCCGCGAGCTTGTGGCGCGGGACGTTGTTGAGCGCCGTCGTCGTCAGCGGCACGAAGAGACAGCTGAAGCCGACGCCCTGCACCATGATCGCGACGATGATCTCGCTCTGCGGCGTCTCGAGCGTGAAGTGGCTCATCAGGTACGCGCCCGCGCCGAAGAAGCCGACGCCGCACGCGATGATCACGCGCGGGTCGACGCGGCTGTAGATCTTGCCGACGATCGGCGTCGCCACGAACATCACCGCGACGCGCGGCATCATCGCGATGCCCGACTGCGTCGCCGTGAAGCCGAGCAACTCCTGCATGAACACCGGCAAGAGGAACATCCCGCCCATCAGCATCGCGAACATCACCGCGCCGATCAGCGAGCCCGACAAGAACACTGGGTCCTTGAAGAGCGAGAGGTTGACCACCGGCATCGGCGCCGTCAGCTCGCGGATGACGAAGGCGATGAGCGACACGAGCGCGACGAACGCGCAGCCGAGGATCAGGTCGCTCTCGAACCAGTCGTCCGCCTGCCCCTCCTCGAGCAGGTACTGGAAGGCGACGAGCCCGACGACCAGCAGCGCCATGCCGAGCCAGTCCATGTGCTTGCGCTGCTGCGCGGCGGCGAGGCGGTTCGCCGCGCGGATGTCCTCGGGCTCCGGGACGAACGTGGCGACCATGTAAAGCCCGAGAATGCCGACCGGGATGTTGATGAAGAAGATCCAGGACCAGTGGTAGTGGTCGACGATGTAGCCGCCGAGGGTCGGCCCGATCGCCGGGCCGAGCATCACGGCGAGCGCGAAGAGGGCCATCGCCATGCCCTGCTCCTTCGCCGAGAACGTCTGCCGCAAGATCGCCTGCTCCGTCGGCTGCAGGGCGCCCGCGCCGAGCCCTTGGATCGCGCGGAACGCGACGAGCATCGGCAGCGACTGCGCGAGCCCACACATCACGGAGCCGACGAGGAAGAGCGCGAGGCAGAACATGTAGACGTTCTTCTGCCCGAACATCCGGCCGAGAAAGCCCGTCAGCGGCATCACGATCACCTGCGCGATCACGTAGCCCGTGCTGATCCAGGTGATCTCTTGCAGCGTCGCGCCGAGCTGCCCGCGGATCTGCGGGAGGGCGACGTTGACGATGGAGGTGTCGATCGTCCCCATCAGCGTGCCGAACGTGACGGAGAGCGTCACGAGCCACTTGTTGGCGGGCGGGCGCGGGGCTGCGACGGCCATCACTCCACGACCAGTCCGTACTTGCCGAGCAAGCCGCGCAAGCCGGCCACGGAGAAGCGCGCGCCCTTCAGCGGGTTGGTCTCGGGGTCGAGCGCGAAGCCCCTCGCGGTGGTGAAGTCGGCGCCGAGCAGGCGCGTGTGGTGGAACACGGCGCGGCTCAGCTCGCACTCGGCGAAGGTGACCTTGCGGAGATCCGCGTCGGTGAAGTCCGCCTCCGTGAGGTCACAGTGGGCGAAGCGAGTGCCGGCGAGCTGCGCCCCGACGAACGACGCGTAGCGCAGCTGGCACTCGTCGAAGTGCGCCGAGAAGAAGAGGCCCTCGCACTCGGAGAACGCGACGCCGAGCAGCTTGCAGTCGCTGAAGGCGACGTTCCGCAGCGCGGCGCCGCGCAGCCGCACGGACGCCAGATTGCAGCGCTCGAACAGGCAGTCTTCGAAGCAGACGCCGCTGAGGTCCGCGCCGCTGAGCTCACAGCCGATGAAGCGGTACTGCTCGAGCTTGCGGCCGAGGCTGAGCAGATGAGTCGCGTCACAGCCCGAGAGGACCTGTCCGTCGGGGAAAACGTCAGGCTTGCGGGCGGCTGCCGGGGTACGTCGCGACTTCACGGGCGCGGAAGGTAGCTGATCCGCGGGGCGACGCGCTTGCCCCGGTGCGCTGCCGCTCGAGGCGGACGAAATGGGGCCCTCGGCGGTCGTGCGAGCGTGATTCGCGGCGGGCCGAGCGGGGGACTCCGCGGGCCCACGGCCGTGCTATCAAGGGCGCGCCGCACGGGGCGGCGAGCGCGCGAAGAGGCCTGCCATGACGACGAAGACTTCGATGCTCCGCGCGACGACCGGCACGCTGGTCGTGGCCACCGTCGCGCTCGTGGGGCTCGGCTCCGTGGTGCACTCGACCGGCGCCTCGCTCGCGTGCCCGGACTGGCCGCTGTGCGGAGGCGAGGTGTTTCCGGCGATGGTCGGCGGAGTGCAGTTCGAGCACTCGCATCGCATCCTCGCGGGGCTGGTCGCGCTGCTCTCCGGCGTCGTCGCTGCGCTCGCCTGGCGCGAGCGCGCCGACGACAGACTGCGCGCACGCCTCGCCCTCGCCGCCGTCGGACTCGTGCTCGTGCAAGCCGCGCTCGGCGCGATGACCGTGTTGATGCGGCTGCCGCCCGCGGTCTCGACCGCGCACTACGCGACCTCGATGCTGTTTCTGCTCTCGAGCGGCGAGGTCGCGCGGCGCTCGTGGCGCGGGGAATTTGCAGCGGATCAGCTCGCGCGCGAGCGCACCATCGTCACCGCGTTGCTGTTCGCGCAGCTGGTGCTCGGGGCGGCGGTGCGGCACTTCGGCGCGGGCTACGCGTGTGGGCGGGACGCCTGGGGCTGCGCGCCGCTGCTGACCTCCGCGTTCGGGCTGCCGCTGCTGCAGATCACGCACCGCGTGCTCGGGGTGGTGCTGGTCGGCGTCCTCGTCTGGTTCGCGCGGCGCGCGGCTGCGGTCGGCGCGCGCCTGCAGGCTGGGCTCCTCGTCAACCTCGTCGTCGCGCAGATCGCGCTCGGCCTGGTGACGGTCGGGAGCGGCATCTCGATCCCGATCGTCACCGCGCACGCCGTCGTCGGCGCGCTGCTGCTCCTGACGACGATGACCCTCGGCCGCCTCGCGCCGCAGCGGCGTCTGCGCACGACGAGCCCCGCGGCGACCTGAAGCGGGGCTCGCTCACGCGGTGTGAGGCCGCGGGCGCCCTACGTCGCGGCGCGCTTGGCCTCGAGCCAGGCGGCGCACTCACGGCGACGGATCTTGCCGCTCGTCGTGCGCGGCAGCGCGCCGTAGCCGACGACGTGCACCTCGGCGGGGAAGCCGAGCACGCCGAGCAGCTCGCCGCGCACCTCCGCGGCGATGCGCGTGCGCTCGGCGTCGTCGGTCGTGCGCGACTCCACCGCGACGACGAGCGCCTCGGTGCCAGCCTTCGCGTCGAAGCGACCGAACGCGGCGACGGTGCCCTGCACGCTCGACAGACGCCCCGCGACGAGCTCCACGTCGGATGGGTACACGTTGCGCCCGGAGATGACGACGAGCTCCTTGGCGCGCCCGCTGATGAAGAGCTTGCCATCGTGCACGAAGCCGAGATCGCCCGTGTGCAGCCAGCCGTTGCGCAACGCGAGCGCCGTCGCCTCCTCGTTGCGGAAGTAGCCGCCCATGCAGGACGGGCCGCGCACGACGATCTCGCCGACGACGTCCTCGGAGACGAACGCGCCGTCCGGGTCGTCGCTCGGGCGCACGCCGATCGTCGTGCCCGCGACCGGACCACCGACCGAGACGAGCGAGCCGCCGCCCGTCGCGCGCGGCACGACGCGCCCCTCTGCGAGCTCCTCGCGATCGACGCCGAGGGACTCGTAGCCACCGCCGAGCGGCGGAAACGCCACGGCCAAGGTCATCTCGGCGAGGCCATAGACGGGCAGGAACGCCTCGCGCTTGAACCCACACGGCGCGAAGCGCTCAGCGAAGCGGTCGAGCGTCTCCGCGTGCACGGGCTCAGCGCCATTGAGGGCCGCGCGCCAGCGATCGAGGCGGCGCTCGGGCGTCGGCTCCACCTTGGCCGTGCAGAGCGCGTACGCGAAATTCGGAGCCGCCGCGATCGTCGCGCCCTTCGCGCCGATCAGGTCGAGCCACACATGCGGGCGCATGATGAAGCGCTCGGGCGGCATCACGTGCACGGGGTACGGATGACAGACGGCGGTCAGCAGGACGCCGACGAGGCCCATGTCGTGAAACGGCGGGAGCCAGCTCGCGCCGACGTCGCTCGACGTGAGCTGAGCCCCGGTCGCGATGGCCGAGGCGTTCGCGACGATCGCGCCGTGCGAGACGATCACGCCCTTCGGCCGGCCCGTCGTGCCCGAGGTGTATTGCAGAAACGCCGTCGTCGACGCGTCCACGGACGGAGTCGGGATGTGCATCGGCGCCATGCCGACCAGGTCGCCGGGGACGATCACGCGCGGCACGCGCTCCCGCAGCGCGGGCGCCGTCGCGAGCGCCGTCGCGATGCGCGGCGAGGTGATCAGCGCGGCAGGCTCGGCGCTCTCCGCGATCCGCGCGAGGTGCTCGAGGTGCTTCTCCATCCCGCCGAACGTCAGGGGCGCGGCGAGCGGGACCGGGATGAAGCCGCCGAGCATCGCGCCGAGGAACGCCTCGACGAAGTCGGGGCCGGCGCCGAGCAACACGAGCACACGGTCCCCGCGCCGCACTCCCGCGGAGACGAGCGCGGCAGTCCAGCGCGCGGCACCGTCACGGATCGCGCGCGCTCCACGCACATCCACGGGCGTGTTCGTGCCGAGGTGGAAGCTGAAGAGCGGCGCATCGTCGTGCGCCGCCGCCTCGAGCGCGCCGACGAGCGTCGCGTGCGGCGGGCTCACCGGGACCGCGCTCTCGAGCAGCGCGCGGCGAACGGTCAGGGGTTCACCGGGGGGCGTGGAGTCGTGGCGCATGGTCGGTCGAAGGTGCGCGAGCCACCGGCTGACGAGTTGCCCAGGGTCAACGGACCATGGAAGCTCGGACCATCGGCATCCTCACGGGGCGCTGTCGCCTGCGGCACGAGCCGCGCCCGAATGACCTGAGTCACGGGGGGGCTGACCATGTGCGTTTGGTCACGGACCTCGGGGCGATACGCGCGTACCAATGGCGCATGGGACAAGTCTGCACGATGAGCAGTTACTCGCGCGCGTGTCCGGGCTGTCCGGCGATCGCGGAACATCGGTTCGAAGACCTCGTCGGCGCGGGTCGCGGAGCGTGCACGTTCCGTGTCGCCACGATCGAAGACCGCGCCTACGTGCCTCCGCGCCTCTTGCGTGAGAACACTTTTGCGCTCGTGCGACACGGCGTCTTCGTCCGCACGCGCGACGACGCGAGCGGAGAGGCCAACGCCGTCGACGCGATCGGCCCCGGCGGACTCGTCCTCGGCGCGGCCAGCGAAGAGGAGCACGTCGGCGGCTACGCGGTGGGGCACCTCGTGCTCTGCGTGCTGCCGCGCGAGGGGGCGGCGGTCGCGCTCGCGGCGGCAGACGGCTCCGTCGGTGACTTCGTGGCCCTCGTCGAGCGGGCCCGCACCCGCATCGAGCGGCTCTCCGAGATCCGCGCTCGCCCGACGACCACCGGGCGCATCAAGGCGCTGGTCGCCTTGCTCGCCGAGACGCTCGCGCCGAACGGCACGCCGCTCGCTCGCTTGCCCGCCACGCTTCAGCAGCGGGACCTCGCCAAGCTCGCCGCGCTCCGCCACGAGAGCGTCTGCCGCGCGCTCGGCACGCTCGAACGCCGCGGGCTGGTTCAGCGCAGCGCCGACGGTCTCGCGATCCTCGACCACGCCGCCCTCAACGCCGCCTGACGGTTCAACCGCAGCGCGCGCGCTGCAAAGACGCCTCCAAAAGCGAAACGCTCGATCAGCCTCCGAGGGAGACGGATCGAGCGTCGCTGCGTCGTCACGAGTCGAACGCGCGGTCGTCAGAACTGGATCGTGCGCGACTGCTGGTCGATCCCGGCGAGCGCCCCGCGCGGCTTGTAGAACTCGCGCCAGAGGTAGAGGTATCCCTCGAGCAGGCGCTCGGGCGACATCTGCGCCGGCTGGAAGACGACGTTCGCGTCGTTATAGCGCGACCAGTCGGTGTGCAGGATGCGCCCCGCCGCCTCGAGCTCGTACCAATCGGGCGTGCCCGGATACGGCGTGCGAATCGCGAACTCCGCCTTGGCGATCTTGGTCTTGTTGCCGAACTCGACCATGCGCTCGAACGTGCCCTCGTCGTCCGCGTCGTTGCCGACGAAGAACGAGGTGTACGGCTCGATGTCGTGATCGTGGCACTTCTGGATGGCGTCGATCCCGCGCTGCAGCGCCTTGGGATCCTTGCCCGTGAAGGCGTTGCGCGTGATCGGATCGAAGCCGCCGACGAGATAGAACATCTTCACGCCCGCCTTGCGGATTCGCGTGAGGAACGCCGAGGGCGTCGTCAGGATCATCGGCATGCTGATGCCGACGTAGCTGATCGCGGCCTCGGCTCCGGCGCCCGCGAGCCCGTCGCAGATCTCGCCGAGCGCGCGCATCACCGCGGAGGCCGGGAAGAAGCTCGTGTCCTCGGTCAGCGACGCGCGCTTGCCGCGCTTGTTGAGCTGCTGGATCTGACCGAGCACGTGATCGTTGGTGTACATACGAAGCGACTTGCCCATGCTCTTCGGCAGAGCGCAGGCGACGCACTTCATCGGGCAGCCGCGGGAGAGCTGCACGGGGTAGTCATCGGGCGCGTACTTCGGCCCCTCGCGGTCGAGGTAGAGGTCGACGCGCGGCAGCGGGAGCTTCGTGAGGTCGGCGAGCACCGACGCCTCGTAGCGGGGCTTGAGCTGACGCTTCGCGGCGTCCTCGAGCACCATCGGCCAGACCATCTCGCCCTCACCGACGACGACCGCGTCGGCGTGGAGCGCGACCTCGTCGGGGCGCATCGTCGGGAAGATTCCGCCGATGACGACCTGCGAGCCCGCCTTGCGGAAGAGGTCGCCGATCTCCATCGCGCGCATCGCGGACGCGGTGAACGTCGAGATCGCGATGAGGTCCGGCGGGTCATCGAGGCCGATGTCCTCGACGCGATCGTCGCGAAACTCGATCTCCCACGACGACGGCGTGATCGCCGCGAGGCAGGCGATGCCGAGCGACGGAGGCCCGAGGTACTCGTTGCAGGGCACGCACTCGAGAAGCTCAGGGTGGGCCTCTGCGTGCCGCGCGAACCGCGGATAGATGAATCGCACTCTCATGGCTTGTCTCGTGGGCTGAAGTGGGAGGAAGGCCTAGCGTGAAGCGGCTGGGGGAGTATGGGCGGCGCTCGCCTTGCCGCGAGTCGAAACGCCGAGCGAGACGAGGGCGGCCTCGTCGCCTTCGGCGTCGGCGAGGGCGGTCTGGGCAGCGCTGAGCGAGGCGTCGACGGAGCGCAGGGCGAGGCGAATCGCGACCGCGTCCACGGCGTCTTGCGGGAGCCCGTCAGCGGCGACACACGAGGCCGAGTAGTAGGCGATGGCCGCGCGGCCGATCGCGGTGAGCAGCAGCGGCCGCCGGATCGCGCCGACGCCGTAGGTCTTGCGGGTCGCCGCGAGGGCGCTGAGGAGGCTGGCGTGCCGCAGCGATACGTCAGGATGGTTCGACGCCTGCGTGAGGCGCTCGTTGCCGGGCATTCCGGCGAGCAGGACCGCGCCGAGGTGCGCGATGAGGACGTCGTTCGTGCCCTCGAAGATCCGGGTGACGCGCGAGTCTCGATACAGGCGCGGGACGCCGGTGTCCTCGATGTAGCCGCTGCCACCGTGGAGCTGGATGGCGCTGTCACCGGCGTCGCACGCGCCCTCGCTCGCGACGACCTTCACGGCGGCGCTCGTCGAGTGAATCGACGTTCCGGCGGCGTCGTCTCGGCCGATCGACGCGAGCATGCGCTCGAGCGTGCGGACCGTCGCTGCGATGCGCGAGAGGTGCGCGCGAACCGGCTCCATCTCGACGAGCGCGCGGCCGAACTGGCGACGGTCGGCCGTGTGTTGCAGCGACATCCGCAGGGCGGCGCGCGTGGTCCCGAGGCAGCCCGCGGCGAGCACCGTGCGGCCCCAGGCGAGGATCGCCTGCGCGTCCTCGAGGCCACGACCCGGCGTGCCGAGGATGTGCGAGCGAGGCAGGCGCACGCCGTCGAGCCGCAGCGTGATCGTCGACGAGGCGTTCAAGCCCATCTTGTGCTCTTCGGGGCCGATCTCGACGCCCGGCGTCTCGCGCGGCACGAGCACGAGCACATGGCCCTGCGCGGCGCCGATCCCCGGCGAGCGGGCCAACACCGTATACACACCAGCGAAGCCACCGTTGGTGACCCAGATCTTCTCGCCGTCGAGGATGATGTCGTCGCCGTCGAGCGTCGCGCGCGTGCTGATCGCCGCGAGGTTCGAGCCCGCGCCGGGCTCCGTCGCAGCGAAGGACGCGACCCGCTTGCCCTCCGCGAGGAGCGGCAGCCACTTGGCGCGTAGTTCCTCGCTCCCGAGCGTGACGAGCCCGCGCGTGCCGAGGCCGGAGTGCAGGCCGATGCACGTCGCGAACGCGCGGTCGTGCTCGGCGAGGGCCGACACGACGCGCGCGATCTCGCCGAGCCCGAGGCCGAAGCCGCCGTATTCCGTCGGCAGGGCCGCGCCGAAGAGCCCCAGCGCCGCGCCCTCGGCGAGCAGCGCTGGACCGATCGAGCCGCGGGCCTCGATCACACCCGCGTTGAGCTCGCGCGAGGCAAATCGACGCACCTCGGCCTCGATCTCGTCGATCGGCGAGGCGTCAGCAGAGGTGCCCATGGTCGCGGAGGAGGCGCCCGCGTCAGGCGCCGGCGCCATGCTGCGCCTTCCACGCCGCCATCACGAACACGCACGCGTCATCGACCGTGACGAGCGCGAGGGCGTCCTCGATCGGCAGGTCGAGCTTGAACTGCTCGCCGAGCCCCGAGAGCAGCTCGAGGCTGTTCAGCGAGTCCATTCCGAGATCCTCGCGGAGGCGGCTCTCGCCCATGATCGTCGCGGCGTCGAGCTCGCGGATCTCGGCGATCAGCGCAGTCACCTTCGTACGCCACTCATTCTGATCCATGTTCATTAGGGTCTCCGCTCCTCTCGCCGTCGCGCGGGCGCGAGGACGTTCGTCACTAGCCAGACGGCTGCCTGGTCGAAGGTCTCACCGACCTCTGCGGGCGCGAAGCCGAGATCGCGCAGGGCCGCGGTCCCGGACACTCGCCGCCCATGGGTCACCAAGTCTACTAGCTCTCGCGGCCAGAGGACACGTTCACGCTTCGGCTCAGCGAGACGCTCCTCACGGTCCGCGCGCGCGACGGCGTCGTCGGCGCTGAGCTCGAGGGCCGGCGCTTTCACCTGATAGCGCAGCGCGAGCCAACGAAAGAGGGCACCGACGCGCACGGTGCGCCCCGGCAGCGCGTAGCGCGGCAGCGGCTTCGGACACTCGAGCGCCGCCACGTGCGCCTGCGCGACGTCGCGCACATCGGTCACGTTGACGTAGCCGTCGACCCACCAAGGGAGCGCGCCCGCGAGCATCGCGGCGAGAATACCGTTCGTCCCGAGGCGCAGATCGCCTGGCCCGAAGCACGCGCCCGCCATCAGCGAGACGATCTCCAGGCCTCGCTCGCGCCCGCGGTCGAGCTCGCGCTCGACGTACCACTTCACCTGCCCGTAGACGCTCTCGACGGGCGGGGAGACGAACACATCACGCTCGTCGGCCGCGCGGCCCTCGGGAGCCGGCCCGACGCTCGCGATCGAGCCGGTGACCACGACCCGACTGATGCCCGCGGCGAGCGCGGCCTCGACGATGGCGCGGGCGCCCTCCGTGGCCGTGGCGATCGCCGCCTCCGGATGAAGCGAATAACGCGGATAATGCGCCGCACAAAAGCACACGGCGTCACAGCCGACCATCGCCGCGCGCAGGGCTTCCGGATCCTCGAGGGACGCTGGCACCAGCTCGACGTCCCGCCGACGCAGCAGGAGCGTGATGCTCCGGGGTCGCCGCGTCGCGCGGACGGAATACCCCGCCGCGAGCAGGGAATCGACGACATGGAGGCCCACGAAGCCCGTCGCGCCTACGACCAGAATGCGCTTCGTGCCCATATCGGCGGCGACTTTGCGGGAGCGGCCCCTCCCCGTAGTTGAGCCTCGTCAACTGGCGGCGGGCGAGGTGTCCCGCCTCGAGCCCCCCTTGACGGGGGTGGCCCACTCCCACACACACGCAACGAGGCTCTCGAAGATGCGTCCACTGCCGCGCGCAGACATCAAGGTCGGGTTCGCGTGCAACAACCGCTGCGTCTTCTGCGCGCAGGGGGACAAGCGGTCGGAGGCCACGGCGATCCCCTTCGAGGAGCTGATCGCGCGGCTGGAGTCCGTCAAGGACCAGACCCGCGGGCTCGTGCTGACCGGCGGGGAGCCGACGCTGCACAAGGACATCCTGCGCATCATCGCGAGCGCCGCGGCGATGGGCTACCGGCCCATCCAGATCCAGACGAACGGGCGGATGATGTCCTACCCGAAGGCGATCGAGGCGCTCGTCCGCGCCGGCGCGACCGAGTTCTCCCCCTCGGTGCACGGCTCCACCGCCGAGATCCACGACGCGCTCACGCGCGCCCCGCGGAGCTTCGAGCAGACGACGGCCGGGATGCGCAACGTCGCGAAGCTCGGGCTGCCCGTCGTGACCAACACGGTCATCACGAAGAGCAACGTCACGGACCTGCCGAACATCGTCGCGCTCCTCGGCTCGCTCGGCGTGCGAGACGCGCAGCTCGCGTTCGTGCACCCCGTGGGCACGGCGGAGACGCTCTTCGACGAGGTCGTCCCGCGGCTCGCGGACGTCGTCGAGCCGCTGCGAGCTGCCCACGCGCTCGCGCAGAAGCTCGGGATTCGCCTCGTCTGCGAGGGAATCCCGTATTGCTTCTTGAGAGGGATGGAGTCGCTCGCCGTAGAGGACCAAATCCCCCACACCACCGTCATCGACCTCGCTGGCGCCCGCGCCGACTACTCGGAGTGGCGCGTCGTCGAAGGCAAGTCGCACGGCGAGCCCTGCACCCAGTGCGCGCGGCGCGCGACGTGCGAGGGCCCGTGGCGCGAGTATCCAGCCGCGTTCGGCTGGGCCGAATTCATCCCGTTTGCGTTGGAGTCCGCGCCCGATTTCGTGATCTCGTCGCCGAAGGAAACCTGACGCACATGACTCTCGTACAGCTCAGCCGCCTCGATCGACCCGCAAGCACCAAGTTCGCTGCCGAATGCAAGGTTCGTCCGATCCTCGACAAGATGCTCGTGACCTCGCTCGACGGCGCGTTCGTGCTGCTGACGCAGGACGAATTCCGCGCGTTCAAGAGCGGCGAGGTCCCCGCCGAGAGCGAGCTCTACCAGCGCCTCTGCGCGGCAAACCTCGTGCGGGCGGCGTTCGACGTGAAGCGCGCGGCGCGCCTGACGAGCGAGCGAAAGGGCTTCCTGCGCGCGGGGCCCAACCTGCACGTCTTCGTCGTCACGCTGCGCTGCAACGAGACTTGCGTCTACTGCCACGCGTCGCGCGCGAACATGGACGCCGTACACACGGACATGAAGAAGGACATCGCGGAGAAGACCGTCGATCTCGCGCTCGCCTCGACGAGCCCCTTCATCACCATCGAGTTCCAAGGCGGCGAGCCGCTCGCGAACTTCAGCATCGTTCAGCACATCATCGACTACGCGAAGCGCCAGAATGCCGCGCTCGGCAAGACGCTCGAATTCACGCTGGTGTCGAACCTCGGGCTGATGACCGAGGAGAAGATGGCGTATCTCCTCGATCAGCGCGTGCAGATCTGCACGAGCATCGACGGGCCGCAGGTGCTCCACGACAAGCAGCGCAAGCTCGCCGGCGGCAGCGCGCACGAGACCGCAGCGCGCTGGATCAAGCGGATCAACGAGGCTTACATCGAGCGCGGGCTCGACCCGACGCTGTATCACATCGAGGCGCTGCTCACGACGACGCGGGACACGCTGAAGCTCCCGCGCGAGGTCGTCGACTCCTACCGATCGCTCGGCTGTCGCGCCCTCTTTCTGCGCCCTGTGGACCCGTTTGGCTTTGCGTCCCGCGCGGAGAGCCACCTCGAGTATCCGCGCGAAGAGTATCTGAAGTTCTATCGGAGCGCGGTCGACTACATGCTCGAGCTCAACCGCAACGGGACCGAGATCCTCGAGCGCTTCGCGGCGATCTTCCTGACGAAGATCCTCACGGGCACCGACCCGAACTACCTCGACATCCGGAGTCCGTGCGGCGCCGGGATCGGGCAAGTCGCCTACAACTACGATGGCAAGATCTTCACCTGTGATGAGGGTCGGATGTTGCACGAGATGGGCGACGACACGTTCCTGATCGGCGACGTCGAGACGAGCAAGTATCGCGAGCTGATGGCGCACCCGACGGTGCGCGCGCTCGCCGTCGCGTCGAATTTGGACGGGCAGCCCGACTGCGTGAACTGCACCTATCAGACGTACTGTGGAGTCTGCCCGGTGCACAGCCACAGGACGCAAGGCTCGGTGTTCGGGCGGATCCGCGACAGCGCGCTCTGCGCGGTGCACAAGGGGATTCAGGACTATCTCTTCGAGAAGATCGCGGAGAACGATCCGGACACGATGCGCACCTTCGGCAAGTGGACGACGATCCGCGAGCGCTCGCACTACCTACAGAACTGCTGACGTCGCGCGACTGCCGTGCTCACGGGAGCGTGGCAGTCGATGCGGACTACTCGCAGCGTCCAGCGCGGTCATCGCAGGTGTAGCCGGGCGGACACGGGTGCCCCTCGCTGCACGTCGCGGGTTCGCAGTAGCCCGTGTCGTGATCGCAGGTGTACGGCGGGCGGCAGCCGTTCACGCGGCAGCCGGCGACGCCCCACACCACGCCAGCGGCGGCCGCGGTGCCGACCGCCTCGGCTGGACCGCCTTGCACGACGCACTCGTTGCCCGCGGCGAGGTCGACCGAGTCGCGGCACTCCATCGTGCTGACGCAGCCGATCGACGCGCACACGACGGCTCCGGCGAGCGCGCTGCCGAACGCGGCGAGGAGCGCTCCGAGGGCGGCGGGGCGCAGCGCGCGCTGGAGTGGGCGGGACACCCGATGACGCTGGCCGGGCGAGCGCGTCGAGTCAACGGAGTCGCTGTCTTGTCCGGCGCGGCAGGGTATTCTCCACCCCCATGAAGACGCCGCCGAAGAGTCCCTTCGCAGGGCTCGCCGGGCTCCGGGACGCGCTTCCCGCGGGTCCCGCACCGCGCCAGGACGCCGCACCGAAGGCGCCCGCCGTGGCCGACCCGTTCGGCGGCAAGGTCGTCGTCTCACGCAGCCGCAAGGGGCGCGGAGGGCGCACGGTGACGGTCGTCGGTGGACTGCGCGGCGGCGACGCCGTGCTCGAAGGGCTCTGCCGCGACCTGAAGAAGGCGCTCGGCTGTGGGGCGAGCGTCGAGGGGGAGACCATCGTGGTCTCTGGGGAGCTGAGCGAGCGCGTCAAGAAGTGGCTCGAGGACGCGGGCGCCAAGCGCGTGCTCCTCGGGAACTGACGCGCGTCGTCTGCGGCGCGCGCGGGGGGCTCAGCGGCGGCGGAAGAACTGGATCAGCGGCGCGAGGCGCAGGCGCTTGCCCTGCCCGAGGAAGTGCCACCACCACATCGCGATCCAGCCCGCGACGGCGAACGAGCTGAAGGCGACGAAGAGCGCGAGCTTCAGCCACTGCATCGGGCGCGTCCAATCGTCGGGCACCACGAGCGCGGCGCTGATGCTCATCGACGCCGAGAAGATCGCGACGCCGAGGCGTGAGGCGCTCTGATAGACGCGGTCGGGGAGCGTGTCGAGGATCGGAGTCTGCGGGCGCACCTGGACGTTGCCCGTCTCGAGGTCGTGCAGGATCTGATCGAGGTGGTTGGGCACCGTGCGGATCAGCGAGGCGATGCCCGTCGCGCCGCCGAGGGCTTGCTGCAGCAGCGCCTGCGGCGAGTAGCGGTCCGAGAGCAGCCGCTCGGCGTAGGGCTTGACGATGGCCATCGCGTCGACGTCGGGATGGAGGCGCCGCACGAGCCCCTCGATCGTCGCGACGGACTTCACGAGGACCGAATACTCAGTCGCGAGGCGCACTCGGTATTTGTGCGCGGCGTTGGCGAATTCTTCGACGAAGCGCTGCGAGTCGAGCTCGGCGACGCTCTTGACCATCACGTACTGCGAGCGGACGCGCGTGATCTCCGCCTTCAGCTCGCCGATGTTCACGCGCTGCATCGGCGTGCCCATCTTGAGCAGGACGCGCGCGACGGTGGAGGCGTCGTCGACGATCGTGCCGAGGACGAGCGTGATGATGTCCTCGCGCTGCTCGGGCGAGAGCGTGCCGACGAGCCCGAGATCGATCAGGCAGAGCGTGCCGTCGTCGCCGACGAGGATGTTCCCCGCGTGCGGATCTCCGTGAAAAAAGCCGTCGACGAGGATGCCCTTCGTCATCACATCGAGGAGCTTCGTGATCACTTCCTTCGCGCGCTCGCTCTTCGGCTCGAGGTCGCGCACGGGCGCGCCGCTGAAGTACTGCATCACGAGCACGGTGCGGCACGAGAGCTCGGCGAGCGGCTCGGGGACGATCACGCCGGGCGTCGCCTCGAGGAGCTGCCCCATGCGCAGGAGGTTGACGAGCTCAGCCGTGAAATTGAGCTCGCGGAGCAGCGCCTTCTCGAACTCGGTGATGATCAGGGACGGCGCGAGCAGGCGGAGATCGTCGATGCCCGCCTCGAGCCCGCGGGCCGTGAGGTAGAGCAGATCGAGGTCGCCGCGCATCAGCTCGCCGATGCCGGGGCGCTGCACCTTCACGACGACGCGGCGGCCGTCCTTCGTGGTCGCGCGGTGCGTCTGCGCGATCGAGGCGGTCGCGAGCGGCTCGTCCTCGAAGTCGTCGAAGAGGTCCGTGACCGGGCGGCCGAGGCCGTCCTCGATGGCGCGCTTCACGGCGTCGATCGGGATCACCGGCGCGCGATCCTGCAGGGTCGTCAGCGCGGTGATGTAGTCGAGCGGCAGCAGATCCGACCGCATCGAGAGGACCTGACCGAGCTTGATGTACGTCGGCCCGAGCTCGCCGAGGAGGCGCGCAAAACGCTCGGGCGCGGTGCCCGTGACGTCGGCCTTCGCGCGCGACGCGTCGACGCCGAGCACCTGCGCGGCGAAGGGCACGCGCATCAGCACCTCGCCGAAGCCGTGCTTGACGACGATGCTCGCGACCTTCTGCAGGCGCGAGACGTCGCGTGCCGCGACCCCGAGGATGCCCATGTCCGTCATGCGCGGGCGCTAGCTGGCGTACTTCTCGATCAGCTGACCGAGGCGCGGCATGGCCTGCTCGACGTTCTTCTTCGCGGTGCCGCGGAGGCGGCCGTAGGTGCCTTTGACGAGCGCGTGCTTCGAGCGCTCGGCCTTGCCGTCGGTGATCGCGAGGAGCGCGTCGGCGGCGCGGGAGGCGTTCTTCGAAAAATAGGCGCCGAGGGGCTCGCCCTTCGACTGGGCCTCGCCGAACAGCGGGTCGAGGGCCTTCGCGAACTCGGGCACGAGGTCGGTGACCGCGCCCTTGATGAAGCCGGGCTTGATGCCCTTGACGGCGCCGTAGCCGGCCTTGATGGCCATGCCGGAGAGGCCGCTCTTGTCGGCGACCTCGCGATCGACGAGGTCGACGCAGTCGTCGACGACGGAGGCCTTCTTCGCTGGGCTGGTGAGCACTTCGACGAGCGTGGTCATGGCGGCAAGTCGTACCGCTGAATGCACGGCAGGTCGAGAAAAGCGGCTCGGGCGCGCGCGAGGGGCGCGGCGGCGGGCCGTGGCGCGAGGCCGAAGGCGCGCTCAGGCGACCTGCGGCAGACGCTCGGCGCGCTGGCTCGCGGCGGCCTCGAGCGCGGCGGCCTGCGTCGTG
>CAIUAC010000118.1 GCA_903896985.1 uncultured Sandaracinus sp. | reverse complement strand
CGCCGGGGATGAACCCGTTCATCAGCTGAGAGCTGCGCCGGGGATGAACCCGTTCATCAGCTGAGAGCTGCGCCGGGGATGAACCCGTTCATCAGCTGAGCGCTGCGCCGGGGATGAACCCGTTCATCAGCTGAGCGCTGCGGCGCGGTGCCGATGAGCGCGGGCGGTCACGACGCTCGCCTCGCTCACGGCGCCGCGCTGCGGTCGCAGGTGTCCGCGCACCGGCCCGCGGCGCAGCGCCCGGCGAGGGCGCACGGGAGCGGCGGCGCGGGGGGCGGCATCATCGGGCACTCCACGTCGGCGCAGTGCGAGGCCTTCCAGCGCGTGCGCCAGGCGAGGTACTCGACGCTGAAGACCGCGCGGTCTACGCCCGTGTCGCAGCAGGGCTGGTCTGGGTTGACGAGCGGGCCCGCGCGGCAGTCCGTGTCCACCTGGCACGCGAGCGGATCCGGCCCGCTCGGCATGAGGCCGACCCCCGGCGTGGACGTCGAGGAGCAGGCGGCGCCGAGGAGCACGAGCAGGAGCACGAGCGCGAGCGCGAACGCGAGACGGCGCATGGTGCCGCCATGCTCGCATGGGGCGGGCGCGCCGGCGACGCGGCGCGGACGCTGCGCTCGCGCATGATCGGGCTGTCCACCGGGCGCAAGGAGGTTCACCCTTCCACTCCCCCTCGCCGCGGACCTCGACCATGCGCTTCCCCGGACGCCGCAAGCACAAGCACTACTTCCCGGTCCACGCGCGCGACCCGCTGTTTCTCTTCGCTGGGCTCGCCGCGCCGTCGGCGAAGACGCACGTCGTCGGGGTCGATCAGACGCTCGTCGACATCGACGCGCGCGTGCCCGACGCGCTGCTCGCGCGCTACGGGCTCGCGAAGGGCGCGTCGCTCGTCATCCCGAACGAGCAGGCGACGGCGCTCTACGACGAGCTCCTGCGCGACCAGCTGATCTCCTACGAGTTCGCGGGCGGCACCGTCGGCAACACGCTCCACAACTACTCGACGCTCGCCGACGACACCTCGATCTTGCTCGGCGTGATGAGCGCGGAGATCCGCCTCGGCACCTCGGGCTATCGCTACCTCTCGAACACCTCGAGCCGCGTCAACCTCGACCACCTGCAGCCCGTCGATGGGCCGATCGGGCGCTGCTTCGCGCTCGTGACGCCCGACGGCGAGCGCACCTTCGCGATCAGCGAGGGCCTGATGAACGCGCTCCGCCCAGAGAGCGTGCCGCCGGCGATCTTCGACGGCGCGTCGAGCCTCGTCATCTCGGCGTATCTGATGCGCGGCAAAGAGTCTGACCCGATGCCGGACGCCACGCGCCGCGCGGTCGCGCTCGCCAAGGAGCGCGGCGTGCCCGTCGTGCTCACGCTCGGCACGCGCTTCGTCATCGCGGAGCGCCCGGAGTTCTGGCGCGCGTTCATCGCCGAGCACGTGAACGTCGTCGCGATGAACGAGGAGGAGGCGGAGGCGCTGACCGGCGAGGCCGATCCGCTCCTCGCCTGCGCGCGCGCGCTCGACTTCACCGATATGGTGCTCTGCACGGCGGGGCCGACGGGCCTCTATCTCGCGGGGCACACCGACGACGCCGTGAAGCGCGAGACGCGCTATCCGCTGCTGCCCGGCGCCATCCCCGAGTTCAACCGCTACGAGTTCAGCCGCCCGATGCTGCGCGCGAGCTGCGCGAACCCGACCAAGGTCTTCGCGCACATCGGGCCTTATCACGGCGGCCCCGACCGCATCACGAGCACGAACGGCGCCGGCGACGCCGCGCTCGCGGCCCTCTTGCACGACATGAGCGCCAACCGCTTCCACCGCTCGAGCGTGCCCAACTCGGCCAAGCACGTGCGCGCGTTCCTCACGTACTCGTCGATGAGCCAGGTGTGCCGCTACGCCAACCGCGTCAGCTTCGAGGTGCTCGCGCAGTCCTCGCCGCGCCTCACGCGCGGGCTGCCGGAGCGCGAAGACGGACTCGACGAAGAGGCGTATTGGGCGCGCTGAGGCGCGTGCCTCGCGCGCGGGCGACCGCCGCCTATTCGCGGCGGAGGTAGTCGGTCTTCAGGAGCTTCACGAGGATCTGGCTCGTGTCGAGGTCGTTCGCGAGGCTCTTGTTGAGCACCGTCTCGACGTGCCCGTAGTTGAACGCGAGCTGGAGCACGTCGATCTCCTCGGGGGAGAGATCGCGCAGCGGCGGGATCAGCGGCATCGCGAGCTGCACCGTCGCGTGCATCGCCGGCATATCGGCGCCGAGGCGCTTCAGCTCGTCGAGCTGACGCATCGCCTCCATCAGCACGCCCTCGGTGGACATCTTGATCGTCTCGAGGAATTCGCGCTCCTCGGGGGGGTCCATCTCGAAGGTGCCGTGATCCCAGGTGATGATGCGGATGACGCTCTTGAGCGGCTGCACGTCGAAGTTGTCGTTGACCGTCGCGAAGACGAGGCGCCCCTTGTCGAGGAAGAGCCGCCCGACGTCCGCGTCGGTGCGCACGACGAGCACGCCGCTCTTCTTCGAGGTGGAGAAGAGCTGCAGCAGATCCGGGAGTGGGACCTCCTCGATCGTGCCGGACATCGTCCGCACTTGGGAGGTACGGCGCCCCTGCGCGACCTCCTCGAGCTGCGCGTTGGCGCGGAGGGCGTTGTCCCCCGCGGCGCCCTCGGCGGCGACGAGCTTGATGATGCTCGTGCCGATCAGGATGCGGTCGCCCTCGTTGAGCCGGGCGCGCTTGACCTTCTCGCCGTTGACGAAGCTGCCGTTGGTCGAGCCGAGATCCTGGATGAAGATCTGGTCGCCCGTCACCGTGATCTTGGCGTGACGACGCGAGACCATGTCCTCGACGAGGACCATGTCGAGCTCGCTCGACCGCCCCACGACGATCTCTTTGTTCGCCGGGAGGGGGAATTCTCCGCCCTGGTACTTCCCGCTGATGAAGCGGAGCGCGAATTGCTTCGCAGGCCGAGTCGGCGGTGGGGGGGTGATCTTGGGGGTCCGGGGCTCCATCCAGCCTTTGCGCGTCTTGGCGCTCGGCTAGCGTATCGGCGCGCGACGCCGCTGGTCAAGGATGGGGAAGAGGTCGCGCGCGATGTTCTTCGCGCAGCGCGCCGCGCGACGGGCGCACCGACCGTGGTGACGCTCTGCTACAACGGCATTGCGCATGCGCTCCCTGTCCGCCGCGCTCGCGAGCGCGCTCGTCTGCCTCGCCGTCAGCGCCCTCGCGCCGACGGGCGCCCGCGCGCAGGCGAACGCCGACCCGACGCTCGAGTGGCGCACGGTCACGACGCGGCGCTTCGCCATCCACTATCACGAGCCGCTCGGCCCGATCGCGCGCCGCATCGCCGTCGTCGCCGAGCGCGCGTACACGGCCGTCGGCCCGATGCTGCGGCACACGCCCGACGCCCTCACGCACATCGTGCTGACGGACGACACGGACTTCGCGAACGGCTCGGCGAACGCCGCGCCCTTCAACACGATCCGCCTCTACGCGACGGCGCCCGAGGACCTCTCCCCGCTCGGGGACTACGACGACTGGCTGACGGAGCTGATCTTCCACGAGGGCGCGCACGTGCTGCACCTCGATCAGGTGCGCGGGCTGCCGGCGCTCTTCAACGCGCTGCTCGGCAAGACCTGGCTGCCGAACGCCGTCGCGCCGCGCTGGTTCCTCGAGGGGCTCGCCGTCTACGTCGAGACCGAGCAGACCTCCGCGGGTCGCCTGCGCTCGTCCACCTGGGATATGTACCTGCGCATGGACGCGCTCGAGGGCCGCCTCCTGCGCCTCGATCAGATCTCGAACGACGTTGAGCGCTGGCCGCACGGCAACGCTTGGTATCTCTACGGCTCGTACTTCATGCAGTACATCGCGCGGGCGTACGGCATGGACGCCATCGCGCGCATGATCGACGACTACGCGG
>CAIUAC010000117.1 GCA_903896985.1 uncultured Sandaracinus sp. | reverse complement strand
TCGGCGGTCGGCAGGTTGCCCCCGACGGCGTAGTCGGCGCCGAGGAAGACGATGTGCGCGACGACCGCCGCGCCGAGCAGGCGCGTGGCCCAGCGGCCGAGATCCTCTGCGCCGCGCACGGCGAAGACGAGATAGAGCGCGCCCGCGATCGAGTAGAGCGCGGCGGCGGCCAGGAAGGTGAGGGTGACGATCACGCGCGTATCACTGGGACTGGAGGAAGAAACGCGCAAGGAGGTCGATCTCACCCGTCGGCGGTTCGCCCATCGCCGCCCGCGTGGCGCCCGCGAGCGAGTCGCCGCTGATCACGGTCGCCGTGTCGTGGAGGGGCTCGCCGACGAAGCCCTCGAGCACCTCGTAGGCGTCCGGATCGAGCACGACCGAGCCCGACGAGTAGTCCCCGCCGAGCGCCGTGATCTGCCCGAGATCCTTCACTTTGCCGATCAGCGAGTGCGCGTCCCCGCCGCCCGCGACCTCGCTGAGGAAGCGCACGGCGGTCTGCAGGCGGAACTGCTGCCCCTCTGGCTGGAGCGTCAGCAGGTCGTGCTCGATCGTCACGCGCTCCTCGGAGAGCCAGACGTCGAGGGCTTCTTGCGGGATGAAGACGCGGTTCTGGGGCATGGGTGGGGACGGCTCCGAGGGCTCCGAAATCGCTGGCGAAAGCTAACACGCGAGCCCGCGCGCGGGAAGCCGGGGCGCGTAGCGATTGACAGTGCCGCATGGCGCGCCCCATGGTCTCGCCCCTGAGGTGACCCCCATGGCTGGCAAGAACGTGCTCACGGTGAACGAGCTGAATTTCGAGGCGCAGGTCCTGAAGAGCGATGTGCCCGTGCTCGTCGACTTCACGGCGACCTGGTGCGGGCCGTGTCGGCAGATCGCGCCGCTCGTCGACCAGATCGCGGACGAGTACGTCGGGCGCGCGAAGGTCGCGAAGCTCGACATCGACGAGTCCCCCGGGATCGCTCAGAAATACGGCATTCGCGGCGTGCCGACGCTCTACGTCTTCAAGGGCGGGCAGGTCGTCGCGCAGCAGGTGGGCGCGGTGCCGAAGACGGCGCTGGTCTCGCTGGTCGAGCGCGCGCTCTGACTCGTTCGGAGCGCTGAGTCGTTTAAAGGGTTGAGTCGTCGGGGCGCTGAGTGGTCAGCGCCGCGGCGGCGTCATGGCTGCTGACGAAGCTGCTGGAAGCGCTGCTGCAAGCGGCGCTCGCGCTCGTCGGCGGAGGCGGAGTGCCGCGTCCAGGCGATCACCGCGCCGACGCTGAGGATCACGAGCGCGAGCGCGACCGAGATCCAGATGATCGCGCGTCCGTTGGAGGCGCGCGGCGCCTGGCGCACGAGGTCCTCCGCGGTGGCGACGGGCGCGCGCTGCGGTGCGCGCTGAGATGGGCGCTGGGGCGCTTGCGCCGGATTCTGCGGGGCGACGGCGGGCGGAGTGCTCGCGGGCGCGCGGCCGAGGGCCCCTGGTCGGCTCGGGGGGCGAGCGGTCGGTGGCACGGAGCCTGGCCCCGGCGTCGGCGCGAGGGGCGGCTTCGGTATCGCCATCGCCATCGCGATCGGCG
>CAIUAC010000116.1 GCA_903896985.1 uncultured Sandaracinus sp. | reverse complement strand
GCCTTGCTGCCGTGCACGACGCTCGCCTGCGTCGCGTGCGGGAAGAGCTTCACGTCGAAGCGCGCCGGCGCGTCGCCGAAGGTCGGGATCTGGTAGGTGCTCGCCGAGTGCGAGAGCAGGCGCCCGTCGGTGCCCCAGAGCAGCTCTTCGCCCGTGAGCCAGCCGACGCCCTGCACGAACGCGCCCTCGATCTGCCCGCGATCGATGTTGGCGTGGAGCGAGTCGCCCACGTCCTGCAGGAGGTCCACGGCGATGACGCGCTTGACGCCGGTGAGCCCATCGACCTCGACCTCCGCGAGCGCGGCGCCGAGCGAGAAGTAGTGGAACGGCTTCCCGCGCCCCTTCGCCGCGTCGTAGTGCACCTCGGGCGTGCGGTAATACCCGGTCGCCGAGAGCTGCACCTGCGCGAAGTGCGCGTCGCTGACGACCGCCTCGAAGGACACCGCGAGCGCGGGCAGCGCGCGCGGCGCGACGACGCCCGACGCGAAGACGAGCGAGGCCTCGTCCGGCGCGGCGACGCCATGCACCCGCGCGATGGTCCTCGCGGCGATGGGCAGCAGGCGCGCGCGCAGCTCCTCGCAGGCGTTGCGCACCGCCGCACCGTTGAGATCGGCGCCCGTCGAGGCGGCCGTCGGCGAGGTGTTCGGGACCTTGTCCGTCGCGGTCGTCATCACGCGCACGGCGTCCCGCAGCACGCCGAGCTCGCGCATCGCGACGCCGAGCATCTTCGTGTGCAGCCCTTGGCCCATCTCCGTGCCGCCGTGGTTCACCTGCACGGTGCCGTCGCGGTAGATGAGCACGAGCGCGCCCGCCTGATTGAGGAAGCTCGCGGTGAACGAGATGCCGAATTTGATCGGCGTGAGCGCGAGGCCGCGCTTCACCCAAGGGCTCGCGGCGTTCCACTCGGCGAGCGCTGCGCGGCGCTCGTCGAGCCTCGCGTCGGCGCGGATCGTGCGCCAAAGCCGCTCGATGCGGTCGTCCTCGAGCGCCTGCCCGTAGTGCGTCGTGCGCGACTCGCCCGTGCCGCGATAGAGGTTCTTCTCGCGCACATCCTCGGGGCGCAGCGACAGCGTGCGCGCGACGTGATCGAGCACGTCCTCGATGACGAGCATCCCCTGCGGGCCGCCGAAGCCGCGGAACGCAGTGTTCGACGCGACGTTCGTCTTGGCGATGCGCCCCGTGACCTCGAGCGCCGGCACGTAGTACGCGTTGTCGACGTGAAAGAGCGCGCGGTCGAGGATCGACTGCGAGAGGTCGAGCGCCCAGCCGCCGTTCGAGACGAGCCCGGCGCGCAGCGCGAGCAAGTGCCCGTCGTCGTCGAAGCCCGCCTCCCACTCGGCTTGGAACGGATGCCGCTTGCCGGTGAGCGCCATGTCCACGTCGCGGTCGAGCATCACGCGCACGGGGCGCTTCGTCTTCCACGCGGCGAGCGCGACGAGCGCAGCCCACGTATTGCCTTGCGTCTCTTTGCCGCCGAAGCCGCCGCCCATGCGCGGCGCGCTCACGACGACCTTGTTGCGCGGCAGATGCAGCACCTGCGCGACGACCGCCTGAATCTCCGCTGGATGCTGTGTCGAGGACACGACGCGTAGGTCGCCGTCGTCGCCACGCTCAGCGTAGGCCGCGTGCGTCTCGAGGTAGAAGTGCTCTTGCCCGCCGATGATCGACCGCCCGGAGAGACGTCGCGGCGCGCTCGCGAGCGCGGCGTCGAGGTCGCCGCGTCGGATCGTGTGCGGCGGAGAGTGAAACGACTCAGCGGCGATGGCGTCGTCGATCGTCAGCAACGTCGGCAGCGCCTCCACCTCGACGATGACGGCGCGGGCGGCGGCGCGACACGACTCGACGTCGTCGCCGACGACGACCGCGACCATGTGTCCGTGGAACTTCACCTCGCCGTTGGCGAGCAGCGACTCGTCCTCACGGAGCGCGCCGACGTCGTTCTTGCCCGGGATGTCCGCGGCGGTGAGCACCGCGACGACGCCCGGCATCGCGCGCGCGGCGGTCGTGTCCACGCGGAGCAGTCGCCCGTGCGCGACGCTCGCAGAGACG
>CAIUAC010000115.1 GCA_903896985.1 uncultured Sandaracinus sp. | reverse complement strand
GGCGGCGGGGGCGTGACCCGCGCGCGGCGTTGCGCGTGCGTGAGGGACGAGACGCTCGCGAGGGCGAGCAAGACCATGGTGCTGAGAAGGAAACGACTCACGCGAGCACTCCACTGACTGCAGCGACGACCTCGTCTCGAAGCTCTGCGGGGAACACGAGCCGCGGGCGAACGGCGTGCGCGTTGCGCAGCTGCCCGAGCAGGAAGGACACATCGCCGAGGCGGCGCACCGGCTGATGGCGGAGCACGACCCAGAGCCCATCGGCGGAGTCGTCGGCGGGCTCCTCGTAGGGCGTCTCGCGCGGCACATCGAGGAACACCGTGAGGTCGGCGCGAAACCCGCGGCTCGACGCGATCTCGCGGGCGCGGGCGAGCGCCTCGTGCCAGCGGGGCTCAGAGCCGGGCTCCTCGGGGAGCGGTAGCGTCTTCGGCAAGCGCCGCACGACGACGTCGCGCGCGAGGTCACGCAGGATGACGTCGTCGGACTCCGCCCACTGCGAGAACGTGGTCAGGAGCACGGAGTCGTCGAGCGCGAGGTACGCGCCGAGCGAGACGGGCTCACCGCGAGCCGCCGACGCCATCGCCGCGGGCGTGCCGCGCGGCGTCGCGCCGTCGCGCACGAGCTCGCCGAGGCGCAGGAAGAGCCCGCGGATCAGCCCCTCGGCCGCGCGCGTGGCCTTGTGGTGATAGACCTGCTGAAACATGAAGTGCCGCGCGAGGAAGAAGCCCTCGATGGGCGGCAGCCCTTTGCGACCTTCGATGGCGAGCACGCGCTCCCCGCTCGGCGCGCGCCCAAACGCGAGCGCGCGCAGCAGCCAGTCGAGGTCGTAGATGCCGTAGCGCACGCCCGTCATATGGCTGTCGCGCAGCAGATAGTCGCAGCGATCGACGTCGAGCGTGCCGCTGACGGCGCGCGCGAGATAGCCCAGGCGATACTGCCCCTCGAGCAGCCCCGCGACGCGCTCGGGCATCGCCGGATCGAGGCGCGCGAGCACGGCGTGCACATCGGTCGAGGGGTCGCGCACCGTGTCGACGCTCCACTCCTCGTGGTGGCGCGCGTCGGGCATGACCTCCTCGAAGAGGTGCGAGAACGGGCCATGCCCGAGGTCGTGCAAGAGCGCGGCGGCGATGGCGTCGCGCCGCGCTTCGTCGTCGAGGCGCTCCTCCGGCGGGAGCTCGTGCTGCACCTCCGCGAGGCGCCCGAGCAGGCGCACCATCACGTGCGCGGCGCCGAGCGCGTGGGCGAAGCGCGAGTGCTCGGCGCCAGGAAATACGAGCGAGGTGAGGCCTAGCTGCCGCACGCGGCGGAGGCGTTGCACCTCGCGCGTGTCGAGCAGAGGCGCGACGACGGCTTCGGCCAAGCCCTCGAAGGCGACCAACCCGTGCACAGGATCGCGGAGGATCATCGCGGCGGACCGTAGCAGCCCCCGGACCGGGGGGCTTCCCATGCTAGGTTCCCGGCCCCACTACAGGGCACCGGAGGACGAGACCATGACGTGGACCCCGACGAAGTACGTGGCGAAGGACTATTCAGCGCTCAAGGGACTTCAGACGATCAGCGATGATCAGATGACGGTCCATCTCGCGCTCTACACGGGCTACGTGAACCGCTCGAACAAGCTGAACGAGACGGTCACGGCGATGCTCGCCGAGGGCAAGTCCGGCACGGCGGAGTATCAGGAGCTCAAGCGGCGCGCGGGCTGGGAGCACAACGGCGTGCTCCTGCACGAGTACTACTTCGACAACCTCACGCCCGGCGGCAAGGGCAACGGCAAGGACTCGAAGTTCGCCGCGGCCGTGAGCCACCAGTTCGGCGACTTCGACGCGTGGAAGGCGGACTTCCTCGGCACCGCGAAGATGCCGGGCGTGGGCTGGGCGGTCACGTACTACGACGCGTCGCGCAACCAGTTCGACAACTACTGGATCGACCGCCACGACGTCGGTCACCCCGCGGGCTGCAAGCCGATCCTCGTGCTCGACCTCTGGGAGCACGCGTGGAGCGTCTACCTCAAGCCCACCGAGCGCGCGAAGTACCTCGAGGACTTCTTCGCGAACGTGAGCTGGGACGCCGTCGACGGGCGGTTGTAAGAGCGTAGAGCGCGGACCGAGGGACGTGGTCACATCGCGCGCCGTGTCGTGCGCGATGTGACGAGTCCGCGGAGTCTCGAGCCGGCTGCGGCTGGAGCTGTCCGGGGTCTACCGCGCGAGCGTCGCGAACCGCCCGTCGTGCGGCACGTCGAACGCCGCTGCGCGCGCGTCGGTGATGGCGACGACGTCCTCGTGCCACAGCGGGATCACGGGGAGTTGCTCAGCGAGGATGCGCTGCACGTCGCGGTAGGCGGCGACGCGCTCGGCGCGCACGTTCGTCGCGCGCCCGCGCTCGAAGGCGGCGTCGAGCACGGCGTCGCGCATGCGCCAACGGTTCGCGCCTTCGCGCCCTTCGCCGGGGATGTGCTCGCTCGTGAAGAACCACGCGAGCACGTGCGGCTCGAGCACCTCGGGGAGCTGCAGGGTCGAGAGCTCGAAGCGCCCCGCGTCGAGGTCGGCGATCAGCGTCGCTAGCTCGCTCGGGCGCACCTCGACGGCGATGCCGACCTCGGCGAGCATCGCGGCGATGGCGCGCGCGATCGACTGACGGAAGCGGTCGGTGCTCGTGCGGAGCGTGAGGCGAAGGCGGGGCGCGGGGCCCGCGCCGTCAGGGTCACGGAGGCCCGCCTCGTCGAGCAGCGCGCGCGCACGCGCCGGGTCGTACGGATAGGTCGCGACGTCGTCGTCGTAGGCCCACGAGCCGGTCGGCACGAGGCCGCGCGCGAGCTGAGCCCGACCGCCGAGCTTCGTGCGCACGAGCAGCGCGCGGTCGATCGCGTAGGCGATGGCGCGGCGCACGCGCACGTCGCGGAGCGCAGGCGCGTCGAGGTTCGTGCCGAGGTACGTCGTGCCGATGCCGCGCGCGGTGTGGACGTGGAAGCGCGCATCGCCTTGAAACATCGGCACGAGCAGCGGCGGGATCGCGTTGAGCGCGAGGTCGCCCTTCCCCGCGAGCAGCCGCAGCGCCCGCGTGTTGTCGTCGCGCACGACGACCATGCGCACGTGCGGAAAGTGCGGCGCGCCGTGGAGCCAGCGCGGGTTCGCGCGCAGCTCGAGGTGGCCCGGCGTGCGCGAGACGAGGCGGTACGGCCCCGCGCCGATGGGCTCCGCGCCGCCGGGCACGCCGACGGCGTGATGCGCGTCCTCGGCGCGCAGGATCGGCACCTCGAGGTCGGTCAGGAAGGTGGCGTGCGGCGCGTCGAGCTCGAAGACGATGGTCCGCGCGTCGACGACCTCGAGCCGGGCGATGCGCTGATAATTCTTGGCGAAGCGGCTGCCGATCGCGGGGTCGACGATGCCGCGGAACGTCGCGCGCACGTCCTCGGTGTCGAGCGCAGTGCCGTCCGAGAAGCGCAGCCCGGCGCGCAGCGTCACGCGGTAGCGCACCGGCGACTCGACCTCGACGCGCTCAGCGAGCTCGGGGACGACCTCGAGCGTGCGCGGATCGATCGTCACGAGCGACGCGAAGATCAAGCGTGAGACCTTGAGCCCATACGCGTCGCCGACCTTGCGCGGGTCGAGCTGCTCGACGTCCTGCGGCAGCACGACCACGAGCGCGTCGTCGGGGCGCGCGTCGGTGCTCGCGCGCTCGCCGCCGCAGCCGAGGGCGAGCGCGCCGAGCGTGCAGGCGAGCAGCGCCGCGCGGCCGAGGTTCACGCGAACGAGCCTCACGCGCCCCGTGCTAGCGTCGCCGTCGCGATGAAGCCCTCGTCTGTCCGCTCGCCACGCTCCGCGCTCCGCGCGCTCTTGCTCGTCACGGCGCTCGCGGCGCTCAGCTCGCCGCACACCGCCGCGCAGGACGCCCCGCACCCAGCCGCGCCCGCCGCGCCG
>CAIUAC010000114.1 GCA_903896985.1 uncultured Sandaracinus sp. | reverse complement strand
CCCTATTGGCGCGGCAAGACCGTGCGCGACGCGAAGATCGCCGCGTTTCGCGCGCACGGGCTCTCGAGCGAGCTGGCGGCTTCTCCGCGTGAGCTTCGGCGGAAGCTGCGCGGCTTCGGCGTGCGCCCGCTGCTGCGCCTGGTCGTCGAGGACGACGGGCGCAAGCGCGGAGTGTTCGCGCGCGCGCTCGAGGGCGGACGTTTGGCGGCGCGGCTGCCTGGGCTGCTGAGCGCAGTGCGCGCTGGCTCGGGCGACAACCTCAAGGGGCGAGGGCGCTGCACCGACACGCAGGCGCACATCGTGCTCGGGCACAAGAACGTGCTGCGGCTTGGTTTCGCCGGCATCCGCGCAGAGGCGAGCGCGCGAAAGGCGAGCGCGACGACGGACGGCGAGCGGGCGTTTCTCGAGAGCGTGGAGCTGACGTGCGACGCGATGCGCGCGTTCTCGGAGCGCTTCGCGAAGGCGGCGCGCGCAGAGGCTGCGCAGACGCCCGACGCCGAGCGCAGGGCGGAGCTCGAGCTGATCGCGGAGGCTTGCGCGCGCGTGCCGTGGCTGCCGCCGCGGAGCTTCGTCGAGGCGGTGCAGTCGATGTGGTTCACGCAGAACGCGGCGATCATCAGCTACGGCGCCGGCAGCGGCATCACGCCGGGGCGCGTGGATCAGCTGCTCTATCCGTATTACGCGGCCGATATTGCGAGCGGCGCGCTGACGCGAGAGCACGCGCTGCGCCTGCTCGAAGAGCTCGTCATCAAGCTCAACAACAACGTCATCATCTGGCCGAACATCGGCGGCGTGCGCCTCAATCACCTCGGCTCGGACGTCGAGAACATCACGCTCGGCGGCGTCGACGCGGCGGGGAACGACGCGACGAACGACCTCTCGATGCTCTTCATCGAGGCGATCACGCACACCAGCCTCGCGACGACGGCGTCGTTTCGTGTCTCGAAGAAGAGCCCGAAGGACTTCGTGCGCAAGGTCGTGGCGATTCATCGCAACACGAGCTCACCCGCGTTTCTCAACGACGAGACGGCCATCGCGGCGATGGTGCGCGACGGCTACACGCTCGAGGCGGCGCGCGAGTATTGCCTCGTCGGATGCGTCGAGCCGAGCGGGAACGGCGACACCTACGGCGCGACGGGCGGCTCGAAGATCTACTTCCCGACGGCGCTCGACCTCGTGTTCAACCGTGGGCGCACGACGTTCTTCGGGCAGCAAGACGGCGTCGACACGGGCGATCCGGCGCGCATGGCGAGCTTCGAGGAGTTCCTCGCGGCGTTCCACACGCAGCTTTCGTCCCTCGTCGGGTGGGTGACGCAGGCGACGAACCTGCGCGACGCCATCTGGGCGGAGCGCTTCCACAACCCGCTGATCTCGAGCACGATCGACGGCTGTCTCGAGCGCGGGCTGGACATGACCGCGGGTGGCGCGCGCTACAATTTCGGCGCCGTCGGCGGGGGAGGGCTCGGCACCGTGGTGGACTCGCTCTCGGCGATTCGCACGTTCGTGTTCGAGCGGAGGCTCGTGACGATGCGCGAGCTCGGAGAGGCGCTCGCGACGGACTTCCGCGGGCGCGAGGAGCTGCGTCAAATGCTGCTCGGCGCGCCACGCTTCGGCAATGACCTGCCTGAGGTGGACGAGCTCGCGCGGGACCTGGTGGCGCGCTTCTGCGCGATGGTCGCCGCCGAGAAGACCGCGTGCGGCGGGCACTACAAGGCGAGCCTGATCTCGTATGGGCTGAACGTCTACGAGGGCGCGCTCGAGCCGGCGACGGCAGACGGCCGGCACGCGGGCGAGCCGCTCTCGAACAGTATGTCGCCGAGCAACGGCGCCGAGCGGCGCGGTCCGACGGCCGCGATGAGCTCGCTCGCGCGCATCGACCATACGCACATCGGCTATGGGAATTCTCTCAACATGCGCTTGCCCGTGGGTATCCTCGGATCGGATAAGGGCGTGGAGAGCGTCGCGCATCTGGTGCGCGGCTACTTCGACAAAGGCGGCTTTCACGTGCAGTTCAACACCGTCGACACCGCCACTCTGCGCGCGGCGCAGGACCGCCCGAGCGAGTACGCGGATCTGATCGTGCGCGTGTCGGGCTATTCGGCGTATTTCACGCGGCTCGGGCGGCGTATTCAGGACGACATCATCGGGCGCGCGGAGCTCGGGGCGGCGTCGTGAGCAGCACTGCGCCTCCCCCGCGCGCGTCGACGGGCATGACCGAGTGTCGAGTCTTCGACGTGCAGCGCTTCTCCGTCCACGACGGACCGGGGATTCGCACGACGGTGTTCCTCGAGGGGTGCCCGCTGCGCTGCGCCTGGTGCCAGAACCCAGAGGCCTTTCAGCGCGGCGCCGCTGATGCGCTCACGCCGCGGGCGCTGATCGCCGAAGCCCTGAAGGACCGCGACTTCTACACGGTGAGCGATGGGGGGCTCACGGTGTCGGGCGGCGAGCCGCTGCTGCATCTCGCGTCGGTGCGGGCGCTGCTCGAGGAGGCCAAGCGCCACGACCTCCACACCTGCGTGCAGACGTCGGGCGCGGTGCCGCAATCCCACCTCGAGGCGGTGCTCGATCTCGTCGATCTGTTTCAGTTCGACCTCAAGCACATGAGCCCGCGGCGTCATCGCGAGCTCACGGGCGCGGACAACGAGCGCATCCTGCGTAACGCGACGTTCTTGGTCGGGCAGGGCGCCAACGTGCAGTTCCGAATGCCGTTGATCCCAGGCGTCAACGACGACGCGGAGAACCTCGACGCGGTGGGGCGCTTCCTCGTGGAGCGCGCCGTCAAGACGCTGCGGCTCGTGCCGTACCATCGGCTCTACGTCGAGAAGTACGAGGCGCTCGGGCTCGGCGCACCGCTGCAGAGCATCGAGCCGCCGACCGCCGCGAAGCTCGAGTGGGCGACGGTGCAGCTCGCGCGACACGGGGTCGCGGTCGAGATCGACGCCTGAGCGCTCGGCGCTCGCGAGAAAAGTTGTGCGCGGCGTGAGCCGTTTTCGGCGCCCTGGGGCTCTCTCAGGCAAGTGCCGCACTTCGCTCCATCGCGCCGCTCGGCGTTCCTCGTCGTCTCGCTGCTCACGGTCGGCGTGCTCGGCGCGCCGGGGCGCGCGTCGGCTCAGGCGCTCGAGGAACTCCCTGCCTGGACGAGCGCGGCTGTCCTGGAGGCGCACGGTCGCTACGCGGAGGCGGCCCGCGCGCTGCAGCCGCTCGCTGAGCAATTCCCTGACGAATACGTCGTCGCGCTGCAGCTCGGCTGGCTCCTGTTTCGCGCCGAGGACTGGCCCGCCGCCCGCCGCGCGTACGTCCATGCGCTGAAGATCTCCGCGTATACCTCGGTCGACGCGCGGCTCGGCCTCGGCTGGACGCAGCTCCGCCTCGGGCGATCGGACCTCGCGCGGCGGCACTTCGAGGGAGCGCTCCGCGACGCGCCGAACAACGACGCTGCGCGCGAGGGCTTGGCCGCGGCGCAGGCTGCCGAGCCGCACGCGGCGCGGGGCTCGGCCGCGGTGCTGATGAGCGAGCAGCTCTACGCGGGGCATCCGCTGCTGCGCAGCTCGTTCGCGCTCGCGGCGTCGGCGCGGGCGCTCCTCGGCGAGCACCTGCTGCTCGGCGCGACGTACCGGCGCCTGAGCTACGACGCGTCCGGGCAGACGCCTCCGTGGGACGCGGCGAGCAACGGCACACAACATCAGGCGCACGCGACGGTCGGGTATGTGAACGACCGCTTCGCCCTGCGCCTACATGGCGCGCTGTTCCTCGACAGGGCCGACTCCAATTTGCCGGCGTACACGCTCGGGGTCTCCGGCTGGTTTGCGGCGCTCGGGGACGTCGACCTCGAGCTCGGCGGGACTTTCTTCGGCGACGCGCTCGTGCTGCGCGCGCTCGGCTCGTGGGACCTGTCGCTCGCGGAAGGGCTCTGGCTCGGCCCGGTCGTGTCGGCGCAGTACACCGACGACGGGACGTTCGGCGGCGCGCTCGGGGCGCGCGTCACGCTCCATCGCAGCCGCTACTGGGCGGCGCTGACGGCGCGCGTCGGCGACGAGAGCCGCGCCGTCTACCTCAACGACGCGCTCGGCTACGCGACGACGGACCGCACGCTCGGCACTGTCTTGGCGAGCGCGCGCGCAGACCTCGGCGCGGGCTTCTCGCTCGCAGCTTCGTACGAGTGGCAGCGACTCAGCGTCGCCGCGACGACCACGAGCGCTGCGCAGCAAGCCGACGCGCACACGCTCACCGTGGGGCTCACGTCCGAGTGGTGACGCGCACCTTCGCCCGCTTTCAACGCTGTTGTCTCGAAAGGGAGTGTCGACCATGCAACGCCTCAAAGACCTGGCTGTCAGCGAATCGGGGTTCGTGTTCGATCCGTTTTCGGGCGCGACGTTCACTGCGAACGCGAGCGCGCTCTGCATCCTCGAGGGCCTCAAGCGGGGGCTCGCCTTCGAGCAACTGCAGCAGGAGCTCGCCTCGCGCTTCGAGGTGCGCGGCGAGGATCTCGCGCGCGACGTCGACGACCTCGTCGCGTCGTTGCGGCTCTACGGGCTCGTGCCCTCGGACTTCGCGGTGACGCGATGACGTTCGACCTCACCGTCGCGGTGACGGGCTTGAACGCGACCGACAACCCTGGTCCGGGCGTCGCGGTGATGCGCGCGCTGCGCGCTCACCCTGATTTTCGTGGGCGAATCGTGGGCCTCGCGTACGACGCGCTCGAGCCCGGCTTGTACGCCGAGGGGCTCGCTGACGATGTGTTTCTGATCCCGTATCCGTCTCAGGGCGTCGCCGCCCTGCGTGAGCGACTCACCTACATCCGCGAGCGCGTCGGGCTCGACGTGATCATCCCGACGCTCGACACGGAGCTGCCCGCGTTCGGCGAGCTGTCCGCGGAGCTCGCGCGCGAGGGCGTCGGGATGCTGCTGCCGACGCGCGAACACCTCGAGCTGCTGTCGAAGGCGCGCCTCGTCGCGCTCGGTGAGAAGGGCATTCCGGTGCCGGACTCCTGCGTGATCACGGAGGTGACTCAGCTCTACGACGTGCACGAGCGCATCGCGTATCCGATCGTCGTCAAAGGCCCGTTTTATGGGGCGAAAGTGGCGTATTCGCTCGATGAAGCCATCGCTGGCTTTCACCGCATGGTGGCCGAGTGGGGCTTGCCGGTGATCGTGCAGCGCTTCGTCGCGGGTGAGGAGATATGCGTGGTCGCGGTGGGCGACGGGGAGGGCGGGCTGATCGGCGCGGTGCAGATGCGCAAGACGGTCATCACCGACAAGGGCAAGGGCTGGGCGGGAGTCACGGTGCGCGACCCCGGGCTCGAGGACCTGACCAACACGTTCATGCGCGTCACTCGGTGGCGCGGCCCATGTGAGCTCGAGACCATCCGTGATCCGAAGGGCGGGCACCACGTCCTCGAGGTCAACCCGCGCTTTCCTGCTTGGGTCTACCTGTCGGCCGGCGCCGGGATGAACCTG
>CAIUAC010000113.1 GCA_903896985.1 uncultured Sandaracinus sp. | reverse complement strand
TTCGGCGACGTCGCGGGTGTCTACGTCGTCGGCGGGGCGAGCGCGCTCCCTGTCGTGTCGCGCCTGCTCAAGGCGCGCTTCGGTCGCCGCGTGTTTCGCTCCCCGTACCCGCACGCGGCCGTCGCGATCGGGCTCGCCATCGCGAGCGACGGTGCGGCGGGCTTCGAGCTCGACGACCGCTTCTCCCGCAATTTCGGCGTATTTCGCGAGGCGCAGCACGGCGAGCGCGCGGCCTACGATCCGATCTTCACCCGCGAGATGACGCTCCCCCGCCCAGGGCAGCCGCCCGTCGCGATCGAGCGCACCTATCGCCCCGCGCACGACATCGGGCACTTCCGCTTCTTCGAGTGCGCCGCGTTCGACTCCGACGGCGCGCCGAATGGCATGCTCGCGCCGATCACCGAGGTGCTCTTCCCCTTCGATCCCGGGCTGCGGCACGCGGGCGAGGACCTGCTCCAGAGGCCCGTTCGCAGGCTCGACCGCGAAGGCCCGCTGACGCGCGAGCGCTACGCGTTCGACGCGCAGGGCATGGTGCACGTGACGATCACGGACCTCGACTCGGGCTTCGAGCGCACGACGGTCATCGGCGCTTGAGGCGCGCGGGCGCTCAGCTCTTCAGCACGTAGTAGCCGACTCCCGCGGTCTCGACGCGCCGCACTCGCTCGGTCACCCCGAGCAGGGACTCCGTCCCACCGACGAGGAGAATCCCGTTCTTCTTCAGGCGGGAGAGCAGGTTGTCGACGACCTTCGCCTTGTCGACTGCGGCAAAGTAGATGAGCACGTTTCGACAGAAGATCAGGTCGAAGGGCCCGGTCGTCTTCGGCGCGAGCAGGTTGTCCACTTGGAAGCGGCAGATCGACCGCAGGTCGTCGCGCACCTTGTAGTTCTTACCCCACTGCGTGAAGTACTTGGCGAGCAACTTCGGCTCGAGGCCGCGCCCGACCTCGAGGGGCGAGTACTCACACCGATTGGCCGCGTTGACCGCGGCCTCCGAGATGTCGGTGCCGGTGATGCGCACGTTGGCCTTCGCGAGGTCGAACAGGATCTGCTCGAGCACGATGGCGATCGTGTACGCCTCCTGCCCGGTCGACGCGGCGGCGCTCCAGATGGCGAGCGGGCGCGTCGGCTGGTCCCCCAGCAGGTCCGGCACCAGCTTGTTCTTCAAGACGTCGAACACCTTCGCGTCGCGGAAGAAGAAGGTCTCGTTCGTCGTGACCGCGTCGATGATCTTGCGCTCGACCGAGCGGTCCGCGCCCGCCCGCGCCCGCGCGTACAGCTCACCATAGGTCGTACAACCCGTGTCGCGGAGCACCTCATCGAGCCTCGACTCGAGCAGATAGCGTTTGCTCGAGTCGAGCCGCACCCCGCAGACCGACGCGATGTACTGCGTGAACAACAACAGCTCTCGGTCGGCCATGGGCGCTGCCATGGCGGGCCTCAGCCACGCCCTCCGCGGCATACCGCGGCGATGATCGCTGGCGCCATCTGGCTCGCCGACACCTCCACGTCGACGACGCCGGCCTCCATCGCCTCGCGCGGCATCCCGTAGACCGTACAGCTCTCGGCGTTCTGCCCGACGACGTACGCGCCGTGCCGCTTCATCAGGCGCAGGCCGAGCGTCCCGTCCTTGCCCATTCCGGTGAGGATCACCCCCATCGCGGCCTCGCGATAGGTCTGCGCCAGCGAACGAAACAGGTAGTCGACGGCGGGCCGACAGTGGTGCTCCGGCGGGTCGTCGGTCAGCTCGGCGAACACCTGCGCGTTGGCCGCGCGCACCCGGAGGTGCCTGCCCCCCGGCGCGATGTAGACGGTGGAGGCCAGCAACTCCTCACCATCCTTCACCTCGACGACCCGAATCGCGCTCTTGCGCGCGAGCATCTCCGCGAGCGACGCGGTGAACATCGGCGGCATATGCTGCACGACGAGCACCGGCACCGGCAGATTGCGCGGCAGCGCCGGGATGATCGTCGAGAGCGCGCCCGGTCCACCCGTCGACGAGCCGATCCCGACCACCCGCGGCTGCGACTTCGGCACCAGCAACCTCGGCGTTGGCTGCGAGACGGCGCGCGCAGGCGCGACCGGCGCGAGCGCCTCGAGGAGCGCGCGCATCCTCGCCCGGAGCTCCTCGCGGCTCGCCTGCGGCGTGGCGCCCTGAGGCTTGGTGATGATCTCCGTCGCCCCGAGCTCGAGCGCCCGGACGCTCTCGCGCGCGCCCTTCGTCGTCAGCGCGCTGACCATCAAGATCGGCAGAATCGGGTCGATGGCGCGCAACGCCTGCAGCAACTCGAGGCCCCCCATCACGGGCATCTCCACGTCGACGGTCAGCAGGTCCGGATGGAACTCCTCATACTTCCGGAGCGCCTCGCGGCCGTCCGCGGCGGTGGTGACGACGCGCGCGAAGCCCGACGCGTTCACGCTCTCGACGAGCAACGCGCGATAGGCAGCAGAGTCGTCGACCACCATCACGCGAAGCTGCCGTGTCACCTGCGCGCCTCGCGCAGACTCGTCTCTGTCGATGGCGGCGCGACGCCCGCGATTCGCTCCACGTCGATCAGGGCGACCAGCCCATCGGCCGTGCGCGCGACCGCCTCGAAGAAGCGTCCCTCGACTCCGCCGAGGTTCGACGGCGGCGGGAGGACGTCGCTCGGAGCCGCCGCGATCACGTCATCGACCTCGTCGACGAGCAAACCGACGAGCTCCCCTCCGACGCTGACGATGATGGCCGGAGTCGGCTGATCGAGCCGCTTCGCCCCGAGCCCGAGCCGGTGGCCGACGTCGATCAGCGTCACCACCTGCCCGCGCATGTTGACGAGCCCGCGCACGTACGACGGAGCCCGGTAGACCACCGCGTGTGCGTGGATCTTCTTGATCTCCTGCACCTGCAAGATGTCGATGCCGCACATGACGTCATCGACGCGAAACACGACGATCTCCGTCGGCGACGAGCGCTGCGTGAGAGGGGCCATGGCGGGCGCCTCAGGAGATCCCGTGTTGCTCGAAGTGCGCCGCGTACTTCTTGTCGACGACGAGGACGTGGTCGATCAGCCACTCTCGACAGAACGCAAGAGTCCCAATCAGATCGACCTCGCCGCCAGTCTCGACGGCCGTCAGGATCTCGCCGACCTGCTTGAGCAGCTTCTGATGCATACGCTGCTGCCCGCTGAGGCCCGCGTAGGCAGTGCGGGCCATCAGGTCCTCCTCGCGCTGGAAGTGCTGTCGGGTGAAGTCCGCAAACTCGCGCAGCAGGCCGGCGAGTTGCGGCGGAGTCGCCTTCTCCTTGATGCGCCCATGAAGCGTGTTGATGTACCCGAAGATCCGCAGATGGTCTTCGTTCATGCTCGCCGCGTAGACGTCGTAATCCCTGGTAAATCGGCAGAATTCGAGGTGCGCATCCTCCGCCGCGGCGCGCTCCGAGGGCGGCAGTTCCAGCCCGAACAGCTCCCGACGCACGTCCCCCGCGTGACTCATCACCTCGAGGGCCTGAGCGTAGAGCGTGACCGCCTCTGCGCCGATGTCCTGACCGGCCGCGCTCATCGTGCCGACGCCGCGCGCGACGTCGTTCGCGAGGTTGCTCGCCTCGACGATGCTCTTGCTGACGTCGTGCACCGCGATCGCGCCCTCGCCCACGCTGCTCGTCATCTCTCGGATGCGGTCCGTCGCGGCGACGACGTTCTCGGCGATATCCGTCGTCGTCACCGACTGCTCCTCGGCGGCAGCGGCGATCGAGGTGATCGCCTCGTTCACGTTCTTCATCACGTCGTTGATCGTCGTGATCGCCGCGACCGTGCGACGCGTGACCTCGTGGATGATCCCGATCTTCGTCTGGATGTCCTTCGTCGCGGTGTTCGTCTGCGAGGCGAGGTCCTTGACCTCCTTGGCGACGACCGCGAAGCCCTTGCCCATCTCGCCCGCGCGCGCCGCCTCGATCGTGGCGTTGAGCGCGAGGAGCTTGGTCTGGTCCGAGATCTCCGAGATCGTCGTCGTGACCGCGTCGATCTCCTTCGCTGCACCCGTGAGCTCGTTGACGAGCGCGAGCGCCGAGGTGACCTCGGCCATCGCGGCCTTGCTGACGGCGGTGGCCTTGACGGTGTTCTCGGCGATGTCTCGAGAGGCCGTCGTCAGCTCCTGAATGCTGGTCTGCACGGAGCCGATGTTCTCGTTGGAGTCGCGCGCCGCCCCCGCGATCGACTGCATGTTGGCGTTGAGCTCCTCGGTCGAGGCCGAGACGGAGTTCATGTTCTCGCGCAGGAGCTCGATCGCCGAGAGCGACGCGCCGATGGACGAGCTCACGCGCAGGCTCGTGTCTCGCACGTGCTTGGCCGAGCCCGTCATCGCGGACGACGCCTTATCGGCGAGCACCGCCCCGATCGAGACGTCGGCGACGAGCGCACGCAGCGAATCCTGCATCCGCAGGATGGCGTGCAGCACGGCGTCGTCACCGATCTGACTGAGGTCGACATCCACGTTGAGGTTGCCCCCGGCGATCGCGTCGAGGACCTCGACGCTGCGGTCCCGTAGCTGCTGGGGAGTCAGCCGCACGGCGGGGGCGGCGCGGCGCGCGGGCGCGCGGGGAGCGGCGGTCTTCGACTTCTTGGCGGGCGGCTGCTTGGCACTCATCCGTGGGCTCCTTTGGGGGCGCGCGCCGGCTGCTCGATGGCGATCGGCAGGGCGCTCTTGAGAAAATGGTCCGCGCGCTCGACGAGTTGCTCGCGGTCGAGCTTGATCAGGTACTCGGTCAGACCTGCCTCGCGCCCCCGGCGCTCAGCCAACTCACCCGAGATCGACGTCACCGCGATGATGGGCAGCGCGGCAAAGCGCCCATCCGAGCGGATCCGTCGAGTCATCTCCAAACCATCCATGTTCGGCATCTCGATGTCGGTGACGACGAGCGCGACATGGTCTGCGTGCTGCCCGAGGAGCGCGAACCCCTGCGCGCCATCCTCTGCGGCGAGC
>CAIUAC010000112.1 GCA_903896985.1 uncultured Sandaracinus sp. | reverse complement strand
TGGATCACGGCGACCGTGTTGGTGCCCGACTGCTTGCGCACCGCGAGCACGACGATGTCGCGCCCGTCGTACGACGCCGCGCTGCTCGACGACGCCTCGCTGTCTTCGATGCTCGCGAGGTCGCGCACGTAGACGGGCGTGCCGCCGCGGTTCGCGACGAAGATGCGCCCGAAGTCCTCGACGCTCTGCACGCGCCCGCGCACGCGGATACCGAGGGTGCGCGCGCCCTGATCGACGTTTCCGCCTGGGAATTCGACGTTCTGCGTCGCGAGCGCGCGCTGCACCTCGCCGACGGTGATGCCGCGCGACTCGAGCGTCGCCGGGTCGACGACGACGTCGATCTGCCGGTCTCGCCCGCCGAGCACCGACACGCCGCCGACGCCGCTGAGCGACTCGATGCGGCGGCGAATTCGGCGCGTCGCGAACTCGGTCGCCTCGCGCGTCGTGCGCGTGGACTCGAGGGCGATCAGCATCACCGGCGCGGCGTCCGGGTCCATGCGCTCGACCTTCGGCTGCTCGATGCCGCTCGGCAGGAGCGCGAGCGTGCGGTTCACGCGGTCACGCACCTCTTGGGCCGCGACGGTCGTGCTCTTGTCGAGGTCGAAGCGCGCGATGACGACGGAGAGGCCCTCGTAGCTGTTCGAGCGCAGCTCATCGACGCCGCTGATCGAGTTGAGCGCCTCCTCGATCTTGTCGGAGACCTCCGTCTCGATCTGCTCGGGAGACGCGCCGGGGAGCACCGTCGTCACGACGACGACTGGGAAGTCGATGTTCGGGAAGCGGTCGACGCCGAGCCCGAAGATGCTGGCGCTGCCGACGACGACGAGCGCCGCCATGAGCACCCAGGTGAAGACAGGTCGACGAACGCATATTGCGGCTAGCCACTGCATGACGTGATTCCTTTACCGAACCTGGACGCGCACGCCGTCGGCGAGGCGGTCGAGCGTCTCGGTCGCGACGCGCTCACCCGCGCGGACGCCCTCGGCGATGACGACGGTGTCGCCCTCGCGGGAGGCGACGGACACGACGCGCTCCTCGATGGCGCCGTCCGCGCCGACGATGAACACCCGGTTGACGCCTGCCTCGCTCAGCACGGCCGTCGCGGGCACCGAGACGCCCTGACGCGTGCCGCCGAGGTCGATGTTGGCGGTGGCGAACATGCCCGGGCGGAGCGCGCCGTCGGGGTTCGGCACGAGCGCCTCGACGGTCATCGCCCGCGTGTCCGCGCGGACCGCTGCGCTGATGTAGCGAACCGTGCCGACGAAGGGCCGCGTCGGGAACGCGTCGACGTGGATGGCGACGGTCTGCCCGCGCGCGATCGCGCCGGCGTGCTCCTGCGGCACCGGCATCTCGAGCCGGAGCGGGTCGGTCTTGACGAGGCTGACGACGCGCATCTGCGGCACGACGTACTCGCCGACGTCGACGAAGCGGTCCGCGATCTCGCCCGCGAACGGCGCGCGGACGGTCGACTCTCGCACCGCCGTGCCCGCCTGCTGCAAGGCGACGCGCGCGAGCGTCAGCGCGACGGTGGCCCCGCGCATTCCGTTGAGCGCGCTGTTGTACTGCTCGCGCGCTGCCGTCGCGCCGGCGCGCGCCCGGTCGAGGTCCGACTGGCTCATCGCGCCAGTCTGCGAAAGCTGCTCGGCGCGACGCAGGGACTCGTCGGCGAGGTCGCGGTTCGCGGCGGCGGCGCGCACCTCGGCGGTGTCCTCAGCGCGGACCGGAGCGCGCGTGTCCGTGATGCCGAGGCGAGCCTGCGCCTGCGCGACGGCCGCGCTCGCGCCCGCCGCCTGCAGGCGATAGTCGACGTCGCGTAGGCGCACGAGCGGGTCGCCCTCGGCGACGATCGCGCCGCGCTCGACGAGCACCTCGACGACGCGCCCGGGCACGACGCCGGTGACGTCGGACTGCTGATCGGCGACGAGCGGACCGTTGACGCTGAGCGTGGTCGGCAGCGCCCGGGGCGCGGCCGCCGCGACGTGCACGGTGACAGTCGCCGCCTCGTTCGTCGGCAGCACCTCACCGGGGCTCGGCGACTTGGGGCGGCAGGCGGTGAGAGAGAGCGCGACGAACAGCACAGCGAGGAGACGACGGAAATCAGCGGACATCAGGAGACTCCAGACACGATGAGACGGAGGATCAGCGCGACGTTGGGCAGCGGGCGCGGGAGTTCGAGGTCGACGGAGCGGGCCATGGCGAGCCCGTGCAGCACGGCGAGCAGCGCGGCGGCGAGCTCCGCAGGATCGCCTTCGACGAAGTCGCCGCGGCGTTGGCCGTCGGCGAGCGTCTTGGTCATCGCGCTCATGCTCAGCGCGGCGAAGTTCTGCAGGGCGGCGAGCGTCGACGAGGGCAGCGCGTCGCGGTGCAGGAACGCCTGCATGACGAGCCCGAACATCTCGGGCTCCGCGCTGAAGCGCTCGAGGCGCTGCACGACGAACGCGCGGACCCGCTCGAGCGGAGTGCCTTCGTCGCCGGCGAGGACCTCGAGCTCGACGGTGGCGCGCGCGAAGAGCGCCTCGAGGAGGCCGGCGTACATCGCCTCCTTGCTCGAGAAGTAGTGGTAGACGAGGCCGTGCGAGAGCCCGGCAGCCGCCGCGACGTCGCTGATCTTCGCCGCCGCGAGGCCCTTGCGCACGAAGACAGAGCGCGCCGCGGCCAAGATGGCGGCGCGACGCTCGTCCTTGATGCGTTGGTTGTCGGCGGGAGTGCGGGGCATCGGAGGGGCGAGTCAGCGGTTGATTGACTAACCAGTCATTCGTAGAGCGGTTCCGCTCCGCGTCAAGCGGGTTCGTGCGGGGCCTTGGGTCGCGCGAGCGAGGAAAGCGCTACGGAGTCGACGGCGCGCGGAGGGCGGCGAGCGTGCCGAGCGGGTCGTTCGTGATCAGCGCGTCGAGGCCGGTCTGCGCGAGCTGCCGGACGAGCGGCGCGCCGTCGACGGTCCAGGCCATCACGAGGAGTCCGCGGGCGTGCCACGCGCGGACGCGCGCCTCGCTGATCAGGGTGTGCTCGGGATTGATACCCGCTGGGCGCAGAAGCGGCGGCAGCGTGCGCGCGAAGAAGCGGCCCTGCCGCGTGTCCGCGACGAGAAACAGCAGCGGCGGCGCGACCCCGAAGCCGCGGAGCGCGAGCAGCAGGCGAGGGTCGAACGTGGAGACGACGAGCGAGGCGAGGTCCCGCGGGCGACGCCGGGCGAGCGTCGCCGCGACGCGGCGGGCGACCAAGGAGCAGTCGTCGTCGTCGGCCTTCACCTCGACGTTGACGAGGCCGCCGCGCCCGAGCACGAGGTCGAGCGCCTCGTCGAGGAGCGGAAGTCGCTCGCCCCAGCCGGCGTCGAGGCGGCGCAGTTCCACGAGTGATACATCGCGCACCTGGCGAGGGTCGCCGGTCGTTCGGGCGAGCGTCGGGTCGTGGATGACGACGACCTCGCCGGAGGCGCAGCGGCAGACGTCGAGCTCGACGCCATCGGCGCCGTCATCCATCGCGAGGGCGAACGCTGCGAGGGTGTTCTCTGGCGCGCGCGCGCTCGCGCCGCGGTGCGCGAAGACGAGCGGGCGCGCGGCGGTTCGGCGGAAGCGAGCGGCTGCCTCGGAGACGGTCATTCGGCGCCTGCGCTGGCTTCGGAGACGGTCATTCGGCGCCTGCGCTGGCTTCGGAGACGGTCATTCGGCGCCTGCGCTGGCTTCGGAGACGGTCATTCGGCGCCTGCGCTGGCTTCGGAGACGGTCATTCGGCGCCTGCGTTCATTGGGGCAGCCCTCAGGACTTGGCGACGAGGCCGCGCGACTCGAGCGCGCAGCGCAGCGGGGACTCGGGCGTGCGGAGCGCCTTCATCGTCTGGGTGTAGCCGTCCTCGAGGATGTGGCGGCGGGCCGCGAAGTTCATCGGTGAGTACATGAACATCGTCGCGTCGGTCTGATCGGGCTCGATCAGCACGACGCGGGTGTTCGGGTTCTCGGCGTGAAAGCGCGCGACGCCCTCGCGCATCCGCGACTCGGTGCGGACGCGCCAAGACTGGCTGTAGACCCAGAGCGCGCCCTTGTCGCGGACGTGCTGCATCGTGCCGTGGCCGGTCGGGATGTCGCGCACGGCGGGGTCCGTCTGGATCGGCACCATCGGGTTGACGACGAGGACGAGGTCGCAGCCGAGCGACTGCGCGACGTCGGCGTGCGCGACCGCGCCGAGGCCGCCCTCGACGTAGTCGCGCCCCTCGATGCGCACGGGCGCGAAGAGGATCGGCGTCGCGGCGGAGGCGCAGACGGCGCGGGCGACGGGCACGTGCGCGAGCGCGCCGAGGCCGAAGAGCGCGCGGGCCCCCTGATCGAGGTCGATCGCGACGACGACGAGCTTGCGGGGCATGTCCGCGAAGCGGTCGGGCACGCCGCGGCGGAGCATGATCTCGGCGAGAAAGTGCTCGTAGCCGTCGAGCGTGAAGATGCCCGCCGGGAGCGAGTCCCAGAAGCGGTCGAGCTCGTTCCAGAGGTCCGCCTCGAGCGGGCGCGAGGTGACCGACGAGAGCAGGCGGCGCGCGGCGGCGACGGTGCTCAGCCCGACGCGCTGCCACTCCGCGCCGTCGAGGCGCATCAGATGATGGCGCTTGAGCGGAAAGAACGTGTCCGCCGGGTCGAGGAGCGCGCGATAGAGGCGCTGGGCGGAGTTGCCCGCCGCGAGGAAGGTCGCGACCGTCGCGCCCGTCGAGGAGCCGACGAAGACGTCGAGGTCCGACGCGCGGAAGTTCTCGAGCCCGTCCTCGAGCGCGGCGACGACTCCGACTTGATACATCGCGCCGGTGACGCCCCCTCCGGGGAGCGAAAGTCCGAGGCGTCTCTCTCGGGAAAGTGCTGGGCTCATCGATCGGCCTCGTCTTCGGCGGCGGGAGCCGTGCGCGAGAGGAGCGCGAGGGCGCCGGCCGCGACGAGGGCGGAGCCTATCACGAGGGCGGGCGAGACGTGGGGCGCGAGCGTGTTGAAGCCGGCGATGCGGACGAGGCGCGCCGGCAGCAGCACGGGCACGGCGTTGACGCCGGCGTGCAGCGCGATCGCGACGAGCGTCGAGCCGGTGCGGAGCGCGACGGCGCCGAGGACGAGGCCGGCGACGAGCGCGTAGACGATCGCCGAGACGGCGCCGAGATGACTGAGCGCGAGA
>CAIUAC010000111.1 GCA_903896985.1 uncultured Sandaracinus sp. | reverse complement strand
CTTCTCCGACAGCAACTGCGTGGTGACATCGCTGCGCGCATCAATGACGGTCGGGTTCACCAGAAACCCCTCTTTCACGCCATCAAGCAGCGAATAACGAAAGGTCGGCTGACCGTCATCGCACCCAAACGTGCGGTACGTGTCGAGCAACATGCGACGCTCGTACTCGCGCGGGTCATTCTGGTCGTGCAGGGCGAGCGTGGCACCGGAGTCGGCCCAGGCGAAGGTCTCGTCCGAGCCGAAGGGCGCGAGTCGGCGCGCGAACTCGAGGCAGTCGCTCGGTCGATCGTCGGGGCAGTGCTCCATCGCGTCGTGGACGACCGCCGCCAAGCCCCGAGGGAGACCGCGCGCGCGGTCCGAGAGCGGCGCGGGCTCCGAGGTGACGATCATCACGGCGAGCTCCGTGAGCTGTTTCGCCTCGAACGGGAGGCATCCAGACAGCATCTCGTAGAGGATCACGCCGAGCGAGTAGATGTCCGTGCGGTGGTCGAGCTGCGCGCGCCCGGTGATCTGCTCGGGGCTCATGTACTCGGGCGTGCCGACGATGCTGCCGTCGCGGGTGAGCCCGGTGCCGACGGCGTTCTTGGCGCGCCGCAGCTTGGCGATCCCGAAGTCGAGCACCTTGAGGAAGTCGCCCCGCGAGACGAAGAGATTCCCCGGCTTGATGTCGCGGTGGATGATGCCGAGGGCGTGCGCGCTCGCGAGCGCTTCGCACGCTTGCCCGATCAGGTCGACGGCCTCGATGGGCGACAGCGACCCCGCGCGCTCGAGGCGCGTCGCGAGGTCCTCGCCCTCGAGCAGCTCCATCACGAGGTACGGCGCCGCGCCCTCGGTGCCCATGTCCGTGACCTCGACGACGTGCGCGCTCTGGATGGACGCCGCGGCGCGCGCCTCTTGCGTGAAGCGAGCGATCACGACCTCGTCGAAGACCAGGCTCTCGTAGAGCAATTTCAAGGCGTGACGGCGCCCCGTGAGCTCGTGCACGACCTCGTACACCGCGCCCATCCCGCCCGAGGCGAGGTGTCGGATCACGCGGTAGCGCCCCGCGATCATCGTCCCGGGCGGGACCGTGTCGGGCCGGTGCGGGTGCGGGTCCATGTCAGGGCTTCCCCGCTCGCGCGAGCGTCGACAGGCCCCACGGGACAGGGCGCCGCTCGACCACGAGCCGCGCGAGCGCTCGGCCGTAGCCCGAGCCCCCCGGTCCGACGAGGGTGAAGGAGGGGGTCGTCGCTGGCCCCGCTGCGAGCACGCCGAGATAGCCGTACACGGACACCAGCGCAGACGCACCGACGAGCACGTCCGCGAGGCCGTCCCCGTCGAGGTCGCCAGGCGACGAGACCGTCGCGCCGAAGTGCGTCGTGTCCGCGCTCGAGGGAGGCGTGAACGTCGCGCTCGCGGCGACGGTGACTCCCGCGCTCGCGCCGCGGAACAGCCACGCGCGTCGCGCGTCGTCGGAGCCCAGGAGCACGTCGTCGTAGCCGTCGCCGTCGACGTCTCCCGCGGACGCCACGACCAAGTCCGTCTCCGCTCCGCTCGCGCGCAGCGTGACGCTCGTCGCCGACAGACCCGCCGCGCTCCCGAGGTAGACGTGCGCGTGCTCGTGCCCGCTCTCCGCGACGACGACGTCCGTGAAGCCGTCTCCGTTGACGTCTCCGGCGCAGGCGACGGACTCGCCGAACCTCGAGGCTCCGGTGAGCGTACGCGCGGCGGTCGGCGTCACGCCGAGCCCAGCCGCCGCGCCGTGGTAGACGCGCACCTCGCCGCGCTCCCTGTCGCCGACGAGCAGGTCCGCGAAGCCATCTGCGTCGACGTCCCCCGCGCTCGCCACCGCTGCGCCGAACGTCGCGCTCGCGCCGACCAGCACCCACGCCGCCGTCGGCTCCACGCCGCTCGCGGACCCGCGATGCACGTAGGCGCGCCCCGCGCTCGAGGTGCCGACGAGCAGGTCGCCGTAGCCGTCCCCGTCGACGTCCCCTGCGGCCGCGACGTCCGCGCCGTAGGTGCTGACGGGGCCCACGATGGCAGTCGGAGCGCGCGCGCCGAGCCCCGTCGGACTGCCGTAGAACACGAGCGCGGTCTGCACGCTCGGCGCACCGACGACGACGTCCCCGAAGCCGTCGCCGTCCACGTCCCCCGCGGCGCTCACCGACTGTCCGAACGACGCGGCGCCCGTGAGCGTGCCCGACGCGGTCGACGCGAGTCCCGCCGTGCCGCCGCGGTGCGCGTACGCCGCAGCGCTGCGCGGCGCTCCGATGACCGCGTCAGCGAAGCCGTCCCCATCGACGTCGACGAGCGCCCCCCACGCCGTCGAGCGCGGCGTCGAGCGGCGCGTCACGGCCAGCTCCCACACGGGGCTGGTCAGCACGCCGGTGTTCCCTCCGACGCGCCCCGTCAGGCGCCAGAACCAGACCCCGGGCGTCAGCGCCGGCGCGACGGTGACGCTCGAGCCCGCGACGTCGATGGTCCGCGCGACCATCGCGCAAGCCCGGTCCGCGCAGACCTCGACCCGCGCGCCGTCGGTGCGCGCCGCGAGCACCCAGCGCAGCGCCGGCGAGAGCGATGTGAGGTGCGACGGCGAGAGCGGGGCGACCGGGCGCGGCGCGGCGATGGGCACGCAGCCCGCGCCGACGCGCAGGTAGCCCGGGTTGCAGGCGAAGTCGCACGCGGCGCCGTCACACGTCGACGCCGCGTTCGCCGGCGCGATGCACGGCACGCACCTCGCGCCGCAGGAGCCCGTGCTCGCGTTGCTCGCGCAGCCGTCTCCGCAGCGGTGCGAGCCGCTCACGCACACGAAGTCGCAGGCCCCGCCCGCGCACGTCGGCACGCCGCTCGGGGGCGCTGCGCACGCCGCACAGCTCGTGCCGCACTGCGCGACGCTGTCCTCGGCGACGCACGCCCCGCCGCAGCGGTTGAAGCCCACGTTGCAGACGAAGCCGCACGCGCCCGCCGCGCACGTCGCGGTCGCGCCCGGCGGTGCGGGGCACGCCGCGCAGCTCGCGCCGCACGAGAGCGGCGAGTCGTTGCTCGCGCACGCGCCGCCGCACGCGTGGTAGCCCGGGTCGCAATGGAAGCCGCACACGCCCGCGGTGCAGCTCGCGCTCGCGCTCGGGGGCGACGCG
>CAIUAC010000110.1 GCA_903896985.1 uncultured Sandaracinus sp. | reverse complement strand
TGACGTAGACGTGACCGTGACGCTCGCCGACGGCACCGTCATCGAGGGCGAGGTGACGCTCGCCCGCCGCAGCTACGACGGCGCATGGGCCGCGTATGGCCCCGCGCGTGACTACTGGATGTCGGATAGCCTGATGACCGGGCTCGACGTGCTCGGGCGGTGCGCGCTGCGCGACGCCTGCCAGGAGATCGAGGCGAGCGCGGCGGCAGCGTGCGACGAGTACGACGCCGAGGCCGCCCAGTGACCGACGCCGTCAAGCGCGGCCGTGGCCGCCCCAGGCTGCCCCCTGAGGCGCTGCGCGTGCACCGGCTGCACATCGTGCTCACCGAGGGCGAGTACGCGGCCCTAGAGGCGGCAGCGGTCCGCGCCGAGGCCGACCTCAGCGTGTGGGTCAGGGAGCGGGCGCTGCGGGCGGCGCGGAGGACGACGTGAGCGCCGAGGTGCTGGCAGAGATCAGGGCGCGGGCGACCGTCACTGAATCAGGGTGTTGGGAGTGGGACCGGGGCGGCGGAGGGTACGGAGGTTTCCACCGGCTTGGGGAGAGGTCTGCGCACCGTGTCGCGTGGGCCGCTGCGAACGGGCCAATTCCGCCTGGACTCTGTATCTGCCACAAGTGCGACAACCCGCCGTGCTGCAACCCTGACCACCTGTTCGCTGGGACGCTGAGCGACAACTCGCGCGACGCGGCGAGCAAGGGGCGCAGCGGCGGGCAGTACATCGTCGGCGAGAAGCCGCACATCCTGACGCTGCGCCTGTCCACCGCCGAGCGCGCAGCCTGGGAGGCGGCAGCGGCTCGCTACGGCGCCGCGCAGGGGCACCCGGTGTCGCTCGCTGAGTACGTGCGCGTGTGCGTCGCGGCGCGCTGACGACGGTGGTGGCGAGGAGTGCGGCGCTTGATGCGCCGGAAGGGCGACGATGGCATACGTATCGCTGGCACGACTGAGGCGGGACGCGCGCAGGGCGGCGATGGGTTTCCCGCCACTCGCTCAGCCCAAGCCGCGCGCGAAGGCGGCGGCGGCAATCGAAGTCGGGGGAGACGTGTCCGCGCCCAAGATTCGGGCGCGACGCGCCGGAAGTGCGCCGAGGCCCCAGTACCAAATGATCTGGGGGCCAGAGTATGCCGCTCCCGGCGGTCGCCATTCCTGGGAGCTCACGGAGGCACGCGAGCGCGAGGGCCAAGATCCGTTCCCGATTCGGTGGGCGTGCCGCGTGTGCGGAATGGTGAAGAAGCGCGGCTTTGGAAACGATGTCGAGTACATCATCGGGACCGATCACGTCGCGTACGCATGGCGCGGCCGCGTCCCGAAGTGCTCCCCCGATCTGCTGCGCGTAATGGGCGAGCGATTCGGCGATGCGCGGGTTCCAGACGTCTGACGACGGACGCAAAAACGCCACCGCCCCCGCCCCGTGAGGAGCAGAGGCGGTGGCGTACTCGCGCGCTGACGGCGGGAGGGGACCGGCAGCGCCGGTGAAAAAATCAGAGCACGTCGAGGACGTCGAAATACGCGGCCGACGTGCGGTAGTGCGTGCCGCCCGTGACGTGCACGTAGCCCTGCACGCGCCATCGGCCTGCGACGCCGACGTCCCCGGCCTGCGTCGAGTAGGTGATCTGCCCGGTCGAGCCACCGCTGACGAGCGATGCCGTATGCGCGACGGCGCCGCCCTCGGCCATGCCCGGGACGAGGA
>CAIUAC010000109.1 GCA_903896985.1 uncultured Sandaracinus sp. | reverse complement strand
TCGCCCTCGCGCTCGCGCTCGAGCAGGCGCAGGCGGACGCCGCCGCAGAGGTGCTGACGTTCGTGCGCCCGCGGACGAACCGCTTCGCGCGGCACGGCGTCGATCGCGAGGACCGCGCGTTCCTCGCCGAGGTGCTCGAGCGCCGCGTCGCAGCGGCCGTCGAGCAAGCGCGCACTGTGCTCGTCGCGCGTGCCGCGCACCTCCTCGCAGAGGCGGACGGCGAGGTCTCAGCGGACGCTGCGCCACACCTCGCGCGCACGGACGCGGCGTTCGCAGAGCCACTCGCGGCGTTCGTCGGCTATCAGCGCGGGCTGCTCGCGGGCGGCGCGCTCGATCGCTTCTTCGCCGACGAACTCCCCCGCGCCGAGCTCGTCCCCGCAGCGATCATCCCGCACCTCGCGGCCGCCGTTCCCTCGCTCTCCGTCGAGCTGCGCCCCGGGCTGCTCGAGGCCGCGGGCGAGTTCACGCAGGCGCTCGAAGCCGCGCGCACCTCCGCGATGACACTCGAGGCGGACGCGCGCGAGGCGCTCCGACGCGGCACCTACGCGCCGCTCGTCGCGCTCCGCGAGGCGCTCACGGACCTGGTGGCGGACCGTCCCCGCGCTGTCGGCTGAAGCGCGGCACATCGACCGCTCGGCCGAAGTCCATCGGCGTCGGCGTCACGACGGAGTCGAGCTGCCCCTCCGAGTCGTCGCCCCAGCACGAGGCTCTGCCGCGATCGCTGATCGCGCAGGCGTGGTGCGCTCCCGCGCTGAGCGCGATGATCCCCTCGAGGTCCGTTGGCCCCGTCGGTTCGAGCGGTCCCATCGGCATTCGCCCGGGCGCGGCGAGCACCCGCGCCGGCGTCGCGCGGTCGGGGCCAGGCCCCGCGCCGAGCTCGCCGTGCCCGTTCTCGCCCCAGCAGAGCACGTAGAAGTCCTTGTCGACCACGCAGGTGTGCCCGGTCGCGCTGCCGTCCACGCCGACCGCGCCGCCCGTCGCGACGTAGAGCGCGAGCGGGATGCCGCGCACCACGACCGGCGCGCTGCTCGAGGTCGTGGTGCCGTCGCCGAGCTGTCCGTTCGCGTTCGCGCCCCAGCACACGACGCTCCGGTCGAGCAGCCGGGCGCAGGTCTGCGCGCCCCCCGCCGTGAGCGCCGCAGCGGTGTCGATCCCAGGCACGCGCGTCGGCTCGCTCACGCGCGTCCAGCGCCCCGCCGCGTTGAGCAGCGTGCCCCAGCAGTCGACGTGCCCATCGACGAAGCGCGCGCAGCTGTGCCGGGCTCCCGCGACGACCTCGACCGCCTCCATCGCCGTGTCGAGGACCGCGATTCCGTCCACCGACGCGTCCGGCCGCGGGTCGCGCTGCCCGTATTCGTTGCTGCCCCAACAAACGACCAGCCCGCCCACGACCGCGCACGAGTGCGCGTCGCCCGCCGTGACCGCCGACGCGACTCCCATGGCCTCGACGCCGCTGAGGCGCACCTCCGCAGACTCCGCCGACGGCCGCCCGTCGACCTGCCCCGCCTCGTCGCTGCCCCAGCACACCACCTGCTGCGCCGCGTTCAGCGCGCAGGTGTGCGCCCCGCCCGCCGCGATCTCGACGCCGTCCGTCAGCGGCGACGAGAACTCGGCGAACGCGCCCGCGTCGACGTCCGCGGGCGGCAGCGGCCCGCGCTGCCCGTGCGCGTTGCTGCCCCAGCAGAGCACCTCGCCCGCCTCCGCGACGGCGCAGGTGTGCGCGCCGCCCGCCGCGATGGTCGCCGCGCTGCAGCGCCTGCGCGTCTCGTCGCAGACGGGGGGCCCGGCGTCGGGGCGGGGCGGCGCGTCGAACGCCGCCGGCTTGTAGTCGCACGTCAGGCTCGGCGAGCAGCTCACGGTCGCGTCGCCCGTGCAGGCGACGAACGACACCGCGAAGAGGACGGCGAGCGTGCGTCGTCGCGCGCGCCCGCGGCGCACGGATTGGCTTATATCCACGGGAGTTGCGGGGTTCTCAGAACTCACTGCGCAGCCCCAGGTTCGGGAAGAAGATCGCCGGGAGATAGTCGGTGCGGCACGACGTCGGACCCGACGGACACGTCACGCCCGTCGGCTCCGCCGCCATCGTCGTGTTGAACCACTCGAGCGAGAGCCGCATCCGCCCCCAGGACGGATGCCACGCGTACGCGACCTGCGCGTCGAGTCGCACGAACCACGGCACGCGCTGCTCGTCGCGCACCAGCTGCGCGGTGTCGTCGATGCGGAACTCGCCCGACATCTTCCCCGAGCGCGCGTGCAGGCGCGCCCCGATCGAGAAGCCGCGCCCGAGGTCCCATTGCCCGACGACGTTGAGCACGTGCCGCACATCCCACGACGGCGTGTAGGGCAGTCCCACCACGTCATCGACGTGCGACCAGCCGAGCGTGTACGAGAGAAAGCCCGACAGTCGATGTTCGGGGGAGCGCCGCGCAAACAGCTCTGCGCCGTACGAATAGCCACTGATCCGGTCGGGCACAGTCGAGCCTGCGGGGCAGTCGATGGCGCCGCAGATCATGTCGAGTGTGTCGCCGAGCAAGAGCACATCGGTGAAGACGAGTCCGTCGTAGTGATGCAGATACGCCTGCAGCTCGAGGCGCACATCGAGGGGAGTGTCCCAGCCGAAGCCGAGCTCCGACTGAATCGCCGTCTGCAGCCCGCGCGAGGTCGCGACGTCCTCGATGCCCGGCAGCGGGATGTAAAACACGGCCGGCTGATGCGTCACGCCGAGCGCGGCGTTGAGCTGAAATTTCGGCGTGAAATGCAGGATCAGCCGCGCCCGCGGATCGATGACCGCCATCGCGCCGCCGTTCTGCACCCACGCGTCCGCGCGCGCGCCGAGGCGCAGCTCGACGAGCGTCGTCGGCTTCCAGTTGAGCTCCGCTTGCAGCCCCCAGAGCGTGCGCGCCGGCACATCGCCGACGAGCGACTGCCCCGCTTGTGAGCCCGTCGGTCCGTCGGTCGTCAGCGCGCTCGTGAACGAGCCCGCGACGCCGACCAAGTCGCCCGAGAGCCGCAGCTTCGCGCGCCCGCTCAGGCGATGTTCGAGCCACAGGCGCGGCCCGACGCGCGTCGACTCGAGCTGAAAGCCCTCGCCGAGCGCCGACTGCTCCCAGCCGAGCATCAGCGCCGCGCCGAACTCACCGCGGTCGAAGCGGTGCACGTACCGCAGCTCCGCGCGATGGAACTGAATGCGCATCCCCTGATCGGGCTGATCGGCGACGCCGAGCGAGTCGTACGAGCCGAACGACACGAGCTCGAAGTGATCTCGCCGATGCGTGTCGCTCGTGTAGCGCAGCTGATAGTCCCAGTACGCGAGCGAGACATCGGGGCTGAAGATCGAGAGGAGCAGCGCGGGATAGCCGTAGCGCGCCGCGGCCTCGACCGTGCCGCCGAGCGCGGGCGCCTGCACGTAGCCCGACACATCGAGCAAGCGAAGCTCGGCCTCGCCGTGCGTCTCGCCGTCCGGCGCGTCGGGCCCCTCGCCGACGATCACGCCGCCCGTCTGCCGCCCATAGCGCGCGGGCGCGACGCCCGAATACAGCTCGATCGGCCCGACCATGCGCGGGTGAATCGCCGCTGGGCCGACCGCGAGGTGATAGAGCGTCGGCATCGGGATGTCGTCGTAGAGGTAGAGCGTCCCGGCGGGCGGCGAGCCGCGCACGTAGAAGTACGGCAGCCCCGAGAGCACCGGCACGACGCCCGGCAGCGCGTCGACGGCGCGAAATGGATCGCCAAACGCGCCCGGCAGATCGCGCGTCTCCGAGAGCTCGAGTCGATGTCGCCCGGGGTCGTTCGCCGGCACCGCGCGCGCTCGCGCGCTGAACGTGTGCGCGCGCCGGTGCGCCTCGGGCGACTCGCTCGCGTCGGCGTCCTCGGAGACGACCGCAGCGCCCGCATCAGCGTCGTCGTCGGCGCTGATCGCAGCGCCCACGTCGGGCGTGTCTTCGCTCAGCACGGCGCCGGCGTCGTCGCTGAACGGCGCGCCCGCGTCAGGCTCCACGACCTGCGCTCGCGCGCTCGGGCAGAGGCTCAGCAGTCCTGTCAGCGTGAGGCCGAGGAGGGCAGCGCGGGTGAGCGCCGGGTGAAGCGCGAGCGAGTGACGGGGGGCTCTGATCACAGCGGCATTGCCAGGGCTTCGCGTGAGCCTCGCGCTCGCGCTTGTCAACGTCGTTTTGGCCTATCTGCAAGGGCGGCCCATGCCTTGCATCTTCCTCTCGCGCTGTCGCTCGCGGTGTCTATACTGGCCGCAGGAGAATCTGCCGGATGGAGATCAAGCAGCAGCTCCGCATGTCTCAGCAGCTGGTGATGACGCCGCAGCTGCAGCAGGCGATCAAGCTGCTTCAAATGTCGCGGATGGAGCTCGTCGACCTCGTTCACGAGGAGATGCTCGAGAATCCCGTCCTCGAAGACATCGCCGAGCTCGGTGTTCCGCTCGAGACCCCGTCGAGCAGCTCCGCCTCGGTCGACAACGAGTCGCGCGGCGAGCACGAGATGCGCGCGCTCGAGGCGGCGGCGCCCGGCGACGTACCGACGCAGAGCGACGTCTCGAAGGAAGCCGAGAAGAAGACCGACGAGATCGACTGGGAGCGCTACCTCGAGAACCACGCGCTGCAGGCTCCCCTGCCGAGCTATCGAGGCGGCGACGAGGAGATGCCCGGCGTCGAGGCGACGCTCTCGCGCACCGAGGATCTCCCCGATCACCTCACCTGGCAGGCGCGCCTGACGGAGTTCGTCGAGGACGAGCAGCGCTTCGCGCAGTTGGTCATCGGCAACCTCACGGACGACGGCTACCTGAAGCTCGAGGACGTCCCGCCCGAGGAGGTCGTGCCGCGCCTCGCCGCGGAAGCCGGGCTCGATCCAGAGGACGCCGAGGAGGTCCTCGCGATGATCCAGCGCTTCGATCCCGTCGGCGTCGCGAGCCGCGATCTGCGCGAGTGTCTGCTCGTGCAGGCGCGCACCTTCGGGCTCGATCAGCTCGTGCTCGACGTGCTCGACAAGCACCTCGGCAACCTCGAGAAGAAGAACTACGCCGCGATCGCCAAGGACCTGAAGTGCGCCGTCGAGGAGGTCTACGACGTCGCGCAGGTGATCGCCGAACTCGAGCCGCGCCCGGGGCGCAACTTCATCACCGAAGAGCCGCAGTACATCACGCCGGACGTCTACGTTCACAAGGTCGGCGAGAAGTACTTCGTGCAGGCGAACGACGACGGAATGCCGAAGCTGAAGATCAGCGGCTTCTATCGCGCGGCGATGGCGGGCGACCCCAAAGCGAAGGAATACATCCAGGGCAAGCTGCGCTCTGCGCAGTGGCTGATCCGCAGCATCGACCAGCGCAGGAAGACGATCGTCAAGGTCACCGAGTGCATCGTCGACAAGCAGATGGAGTTCTTCGAGCTCGGCATCGAGTACCTGAAGCCGATGATCCTGCGCGACGTCGCGGAGACCGTCGGGATGCACGAGAGCACGATCTCGCGCGTGACGAGCAACAAGTACGTGCACACGCCGCGCGGCATCTTCGAGCTCAAGTACTTCTTCAACAGTGCGATCCGTCGCGATGATGGTCAGGACGACATCGCCTCGGAGAGCGTGAAGCAGGCCATCAAGAAGATCATCACCGAGGAGGACCACAAGAATCCGCACAGCGACCAGAAGATTGTCGAGATCCTCGCCTCGGATGGGATCATGATCGCCAGACGCACCGTCGCGAAGTACCGCGAGATGCTCGGGATCCTGAGCTCGTCGAAGAGGAAAAAGTACTTCTGAGGAGGCCATCCATGCGCATCGCGTTTACGTTTCGGAACCTCGAGTCCTCGGACGCAGTCAAGCAGTACGCCACGGACAAGATCGCCAAGTTTCAGAAGTATCTGCACGCTCCGCTCGAAGCCGACGTCGTCGCCTCTCTCGAGCGTCATCTCCAGTGTGTCGACGTCACGATCGTGTCGGGCCCGAGCCGCTACGAGGCGCGTGAAGAGTCGGCGGATATGTACGCGTCGATCGACCTCGTGATGGACAAGCTCGACGCTCAGCTCAAGCGGGAGAAGGGCGCGCAGACGGACCGCAAGCGCGGCGCCGGCGGCATCGCGGCCCTCAACGGCAAGAACAAGTAGCCAGCGGAGGAGGGCGGCCGGGTGGGCGGCCGCCAGCTTCCTGCGCTGAGTCGGTGGTGGGCGCGGCTAGACGACGCCCGCGCGCGCGAGCATCGCGTGCAGGAGCACGTTGCAGCCTGCGCTGATGTGCTCGGGCTTCGCGTACTCGATCTCGTTGTGGCTGATGCCGTCCTTGCACGGGATGAAGACCATCCCGGAGGGCGCGAGCTTCGCCATGTAGACGGCGTCGTGGCCGGCGCCGGAGACCGTCGGCATATGCGAGTAGCCGAGCGCCTCTGCGGCGTGCGCGACCGCGTCGACGCACTCGGCGTGGAAGGGCTGCGCGGGGTAGCTCGAGACGAGCTCGATCTGGATCGGGAGCCCGGACTCCTCGCTCAGCTTCGCGGCGGTCGCGCGGATCTCCGCTGCCATCGCGTCGACGAGCGCGTCCGTGCTGTTCCGCAGGTCGATCGAGAACTTCACGCGCCCGGGGATGACGTTTCGGCTGTTGGGATGGACGTGCACCATGCCGACGGTCCCGCGCCCGTGCGGCGGGTGCCGGAGCGCGATGGCGACGACCTCCTGCATCAGCTTCGCGGAGATCTGCATCGCGTCCTTGCGGAGCGCCATCGGCGTCGGGCCCGCGTGCGCCTCCATGCCCGTGACCGTGCAGTCGAACCAGCGAATCCCGAGCACGCCGGTGACGACGCCGATGGTGACGTCGTGATCCTCGAGCACCGGACCCTGCTCGATGTGCGCCTCGAAGTACGCGCCGATCGGGTGGTCCCCGGGCTCCTGCGGCCCGACGTAGCCGATGCGCGCGAGCTCCTCGCCGACGGTCTTGCCGGCGACGTCCTTCGCGGCGTACGCGGTCTCGAGCGTGAAGGCCTTGGCGAACACGCCTGAGCCCATCATCACGGGCACGAAGCGCGAGCCCTCTTCGTTCGTCCAGAACGCGACCTCGACCGGCGCCTGCGTCTCGATCTGGTGATCGTTGAGCGTGCGGATGACCTCGAGCCCCGCGAGCACGCCGTAGTTGCCGTCGAACTTGCCGCCCGTCGGCTGCGTGTCGATGTGGCTGCCGGTGACGATCGGCGGCAGCGAATTGTCGCGCCCCGCGCGTCGCATGAAGCCGTTGCCGATCTTGTCGATCGTGATCGTGAGCCCCGCGTCGCGCGCCCAGCCGAGCACGAGATCGCGCCCCTGCTTGTCGAGGTCGGTGAGCGTGAGGCGGCAGACGCCGCCCTTGTCCGTCGCGCCGATCGCGGCGAGCTCCATCAGCGAGGCCCAGAGGCGCTCTCCGTTCACTCGCACGTCTTGGAAGCCGTTCGCTTTGCTCGTCATCGCGTCTCCTTCGGGGTGGCGAGCGCGAGCGTAGCCGGAACGTGCTGCTGGGTGAACGACCATCGAGCGCCGCGCCGCGCCCGCCGCGCGCGGTCAGGCGTCGCTCACGCGCGCGGAGCGAGGCGCGCCTGCACGGCGTGCCAGAGGACCTCGTGCGTCAGCGGCGACGGCAGCGTCACGCAGCCGCCCGGCGCGCCAAACGCCGCGACCGCGTCGCGGAGCGCCTCACGCACGGCGATCGCGAGCATCAGCG
>CAIUAC010000108.1 GCA_903896985.1 uncultured Sandaracinus sp. | reverse complement strand
TCGCGACATGAGCCGAAGCCTATCACGCCCGAATCCAACCCGTCCCCGCTCCCATCCCGACGCCCGAGTGAGCTTCCACTCGCGCCCCACCGACGCCGGTTGAGCGTCCTATCCCGCCTCATCGACGCCGGCTGAGCTTCCTATCCCGCCCCAAAATCCTGCGAAAGCGCCCCCACTTCCGTCCACCGGCGCCGCGAAGCCCACCACTGGAAAAGCACCCGCCAGCGCCATACCAACCGTCCTCGAACCCCCCTTTCAAGGGGGGCTGGGGGGTCGCCTTTTCACCACTCGATGATCACGGACCCCCAAGTAAATCCGCTCCCGAAGGCCACACAGGCCACCTTCATGCCGCGCTTGAGTCGACCCGATTCGACTGCCTCGTGCAGCAGGCTGGGGATGGTCGCCGCGGTGGTGTTGCCGAAGCGCTGGATGTTGTGGATGAACTTGCTGTCGGGCAGCTTGAGGACTTCGTTCTGGATGTACTGATTGATGCGCAGGTTCGCCTGATGGAACAGGAAGAGATCGATGTCGTTGCCGGTGATCCCGGCCTCGATGCAGGTCTCCATCAGCACGGTGACCATGCGCTCGACGGCGTGCCGGAACACCAGCTTGCCGTCCATCTGCGCCCACATCATCTCGGGCGCGACCTGCCCGACGCCGTTGGCGTCGAGGGGCATGAAGGGCTTCTTGCTGATGTCCCAGATGGGCTGAGAGAGCTTGTCGGCAAAGCGTCCATCGGCGCCGAGCTTCCAGGCGCGCACGCCGCGGTCTTCGTCGGTCGCGCTGAGCACGACCGCGCCCGCGCCATCGCCGAACAGACACGAGACCATGCGGCCGCGCGTCGTCAGATCGAGCGAGTGCGAGTGCAGCTCAGCGCCGACGACGAGCACATGCTTGTAGACGCCCGCCTTGATCATCGCGGTCGCCGTCGAGAGCGCGTAGACGAAGCCGGAGCACTGATTGCGCACGTCGAGGGCGGGGATGAACTTCGCCTTCGGCCCCTCGCAGAGTCCGAGCTTCTTCTGCAGATAGACGCCGGAGCCCGGGAAGCAGTGATCGGGCGACAGCGTCGCGAACACGATCATGTCGAGGTCGTGCGCCTCGAGGCCCGCGTTCTTGAGGGCGATGCGCGTCGCCTCGACCGCGAGGTCGGAGGTCGCGACGCCCTCGTCGGCGTAGTGGCGCTCCTCGATGCCGGTACGCTGCACGATCCACTCGTTGGTGGTGTCGATGCCGTACTCCTTGATCAGGTCGTCGTTCGTGACGACGCGCGGAGGAGCGAAGAAACCGGTCCCGGAGATGTAGGCGTTGGGCATTGGAGTGAACGGGAGTTCATCCCCAAGGCCCGCGCTAGTCAAGCAGGAACGCAACAGCGCGAGCGTCGTCGTGCGAGGTCGCCGGGGCGTGCCTCACCCCGGGACGCGCTCGCGCTCGCGCGACCCGGGCTACCAGCCGACTCGTTGATCCAGATAGTGCGGCAGCATCGCGCGCCAGGTGGTCCAGTCGTGCTCCATGTCAGGGCCCCAGAGGTCGAGGTTGTGCCAGATGCCCTTGTCCCAGAGTTGCTGCGAGAAGCGCTGCGTCGCCGCCGGGATCTCCCACTTGCCCGTGCCGCAGAGCAGGTGGACCTGACAGTGGTTCTGCACGAGCTCGAGCTGCGAGCCCTGATAATCGCGGAGGAACCACATCGGGTTGTTGTAGTAGATCTCGTCGCTCGAGTGCCCGTGCAGGTAGCTGCCCTCGAGGTCGTAGAAGCCGCTCATCGCGATCAGCGTGTCGAAGAGATCCGGGCGGCGGAAGAACTGGTTGGCCGCGTGGAACGCGCCGAAGCTCGCCCCCGTGATGCCGATGCGCGCGCTGTCGTCCCGCACGGCGCGACGGATGTGCGGCACGACCTCGTCCTCGACGTACGACGCATAGAGCGCCTGCAGGCGCGCCTTCATCGGCACCGAGACGTTCTTGTTCATCCACGCGCGAGAGTTGATCGACTCGATGGAGAAGACGGTGACGCGCCCCGCCTTGATCAGCGGCTCGATCGCCTTGATCAGGAAGAAGCGCTCGGCGTCGAGCAGGTCGCTCTGCGCCGTCGGGAGCAGCAGGAGCGGCTTGCCGAAGTTGCCGTAGCGAACGATCGGCATCCAGGTGTTCAGGCGTGGGCTGTGCCAGCCGAACATCTCGCGCGGCAGGTTCGGATCGACGTACTGCATTCGGGAATGAGCTCCGTTTCGGGGGTGATGCGAGCGAGTTACGAGCACGAACGAGCGAGCGCGATCAGGGGGTCCAGAGGCCGACGCTCGCGCCGACCCAGCTGAGATTTCGGTTGTGATCGACGCCGAGGAGCTTGCCGCGCGAGAGGCGCACGAGCGGCAGGATCGTGCGGAGGCGGTCTTCCTTCGGGTCGTGGATCATCATCACGCGCACCTCGGCTTTGACGCCGAAGCCGCCGACGGACTCCGGCGCGCGGATCGCGTCGGCGTAGGTGATCTTCTCTTGGAGGAGCCAGCCCGAGCGCTCCTCGACGGGGAGCGCCTCGAGCGCCTCGAGCGTGACGTCGACCATCACGCCCGTGCCCGCGAACGAGTAGAGCGGCTTGAGCACGTAGCGCGAGAGATCGAGCGAGCGGGCGTCCACGTCCGACACCAGGCGCGCCTTCGGCACCGTCGGGTGATCGAGGAACGGGAGCGCGTACTTCGACCAGAGCCAGTACCAGTTCGGGTGCGAGCACCAGCTCACGTCGAGCGGCTCGCGCCAGTCGAAGGGGACCTGCACGTTCTTCGCCTCGAGCTCGTCGAAGACCATGCGGTTGAAGATGCGCTTGACCTGAACGCGCTGACCATCCTTGCGCCGGTAGACCTTGCGGCCCTCGACCTCGAGCGTCGTCACGCACACGGAGTCGAGGCCGAACAGCGTCTTGGTCGCGACGAAGTCAGGGACGGTCTTCTGCTTCTCGGGGGCGTAGTCGACGAGCACGACCTCGTTCGGATCTTCGCCGCCGTGCAGCGCGCGGCGCACGCGGTCGAGGGCCGTCTCACGGTCGTCGCCGAAGCAGCAGGTCCACGGGCCCGCGAGCTCGGGCTGGTCCGCGAGCGTCTCTGCCCAGGCGTCCGCGAGGAAAGTCTCGAAAGCGTAGAGAGACGGGAAGGCCTGGAGCTCGACGAGTCGCGGGACGATCTTCCCCGTGCCGTCATCGGCGAGCGCGAAGTCGACCTGCACGCAGTCGGGGAGGGCGGTCGTGCCGGGGACGTCGTAGCGCGCGGGCACCGAGCCGCGCAGCTTGGCGAGCGTCGCGGGGACGAGCAGCTGATCGGTCAGCGCCTCGGCAGAGCTCGAGAGCGCGTGCCGGAGCTCCGGGTCGAGAAAGAGCGGCGTCTCCGCGATGCTGAACGGCGTCGTGCCGACGCGCGCGGCGAGGCGCTGCTGGAGCTGGTCGAAGAGCGCCGGGCTGAAGGCGCGGTTAAACGTCGAGCGAACGGAGGAGTGCATACGAAAGACAGCTCGAGGTCAGGCGCCGGGCGGCATCGAGCCACCGGGCGGAGCGCTGGCGCCGCTCTTGGCCATGCGCAGGTACATGTGCGCGGTCTTGTTGTCGGGATCGACGAGCGTCGCCGCCTCCCACTGCCCGACCGCGCCGGGCTGGTCGCCGAGCGAGAGCAGCACCACGCCGAGCGCGATGCGGGCGGGCACGTAGTTCGGCCGGGCTTTGACCGCCTCGTCGAGCTCGAAGCGCGCGGCGTCGCTGTCGCCCTGCTGCCGGTAGAGCCCCGCGAGCTTCACGCGCAGGTCGGAGAAGTGCGGGCAGAGCAGGATCGCCTTGCGATACTCGTGCATCGCCTCGGCGAAGAGGCCCGCGTCGACGTACGCCTGCGCGACCTCGCCGTGCAGGTTCGCGATCTTGCCCTTGACGAAGGGGTCGAGGTGCCCGGGCGAGTCGGCGCCCTTTGCGAGCGCGGCTTGGTAGATGCGCTTGGCCTCGTCGTAGCGCCCGAGGTCGTTGTAGGTGACCGCGAGGTTGAGCGCGGCCTCAGTGTAATTGGGGTTGATCTGCAGGGCCGCCTCGAACGCGCCCTGCGCATCCTCGAAGCGGCCGCGGTCGTGATGGACGACGCCCATCATGTTGTGGACGTCGGCAAAACCAGCGTCGCGCTCGAGGACCTGCCGGAGGTAGTGCTCCGCTTTCTCGAACTCCCGCTTCTCGTAGTGCTCTCGACCCAGGGAAAGGAGCTGCTTGGTACGTTCGTCCATCGGCCGTCGCATCGTATCCCGGCAAGCGCGCGCGGATCAAATGCGGCGTGAGCGCATTCCCCCGCGCCGAGCGGATTCTCAGCCGCCGGTCGCGGGCGCCGGGGCGACTGCCTCGTCGAGGTAGCCGTGCGCTTGCGCGGCGTAGCCCGAGCGCGGGAAGCGCCGGATCAGCTCATCGAACGTCGTGCGCGCCTGGGCTTGGTCGCGCATCTGCAAGTAGGTGCGCCCGAGCAAGAGCAGCGCCTCCGGCTCGATCTCGCTGCCGCGGTAGGCGCGCAGCAGCGTCTCGAGGCGGCCGACGGCGGCGCGAGGCTGGTCGCGGTCGAGATAGAAGTTCGCGACGTAGAGCTCGTGCTTGGCGAGCAACGTCAGCGCCTTGCCGGCCATCTGCGTCGCCCGCGGGAGGCGCGCGTCCTCGGGGAAGTCGAGGATGAAGCGGCGCAGCTGTCGGAGCGCGTCGCGCGTCGGCGCCTGGTCGCGCTCCTCGGCCGGAGGCGAGAGGATGAAGTCGCTCGGCATCTGCTCGAAGTACGCCTCGGCGGTGCGAAAGCGCGCGTACGGAACCTCGGGGTGCGACGGGCGGTAGCGCACGAAGGCGCGGAAGGCGGCGATCGCCTCCACGAACTTCTGTTGCTGCATCAAGCAATCGGCGAGG
>CAIUAC010000107.1 GCA_903896985.1 uncultured Sandaracinus sp. | reverse complement strand
GGGTGCTCGACGACGACGCGGTAGTCGCCCTGCTCGACCGTGAACGCGAACGGCGACGGGCCCGACGACACGACGCGGTCGCCTTGGCGGAGGGTCACCTGCGCGCCAGGCGGGTTGGTGCGGATCGAGAGCAGCGACTTGAAGTCCTGCGCGGGCGCGATGGGGGCCGGCTGCTCGTCGTCGGGCGGGCGCACGATGGTGACGGCGCTCGTCGTGATGCCCGCGTCGACGTCCATCGGCACGCCGCCATCGAGCGCGCCGGTCGCGGTCACGCCCGTCGTCGAGACGCTCGTCGCGGTGCCCGCGTCGGGGCTCGTCGCGGTGCCGGTGCCCGGGCCCGCGTCGGGCGTCGAGGCGCTCGTCGGCGCGGTGCCCGCGTCTGCCGAATGCGCCGTGCCCGCGTCTGCCGAATGCGCGGTGCCCGCGTCTGCCGGATGCGCGTTGCCCCCGGCGGGCTGACGATCCGCCGCCGCCGTGCGGAGCTGCTCGATGCGGACGCGCACCTCGCGCGCGTCGCCCGCCTCGGGGTCGCGATCGAGGTAGCGGGCGAAGAAGTCTGCCGCGCGCGTCGGGTCGCCGAGGCGCTCGTAGCAGACGCCCGCGTTGAAGAGGAACGCGCTGAAAGCCTGCGCCTCGTAGGCGAGCTGGAATTCTTCGGCCGCCTCGACGAAGCGCGAGCTCGAGAAGAGCTCCTGGCCGCGCTCCATGTGCTCGCGGGCGGACTCCATCGACGCGGCCGCGGGCGGCTCCTGCGCGGAGGCGCGTACTGTGAGCGAGAGCGAGCCGAGCAGCAGTGCGATCGCGCCGAGGCGCCCGAGAAAGCGATAGTCCAAGCGTCTCACACAGCCCTCCCAGGGAGCGCGCTGCGGTCGAGGCCGTCAGCGTCGGCGGCAACGATACAACGTCCCGGGGAGCCCTGCCCGTCCTTCGCCGCCGCTTGCCGATGGGCTCCACGCTCCTCAGAGTCGCCCGCACATGACCCCCGCGCCGCCCCCCCGCCGTCCGCGCCCGCTGCTCGAGCGCCTGATGCGAGGCGCGCTGCCGTGGGCGGCGATCGCCGTGCTCGGCGGGCTCGCGATCGCGGAGCTGCGGGGCTCCGGCGGGCCCGACGAGGGGAGCGCGTCGCCGAGGCTCGTCATCGACCTCGACGACGGCACGCGCTTCGACCTCGCGAACGAGCGCGGGCACGTCGTCATCGTGAATTTCTGGGGCACGTACTGCCCGCCGTGTCGCGCCGAGGCGCCCGTGCTGACGCGCGTCTGGCGCAGCCTGCGCGGCTCGGGCGATCGGCTCGTCGGCGTCGCGGTCGATCGCGCGCCGCTCGCGGACGTCACGCGCTTCGCCCGCGGGCTCGGCATGGACTACCCGATCGCGGTCGGGCCGCTCGCGCTCCTCGGCGACTTCCAGGTGCGGCTCGTGCCGACGACGGTCGTCGTCGACCGCCGCGGCATCGTCGCCCGCACGCTCGTCGGCGAGGTCAGCGACGCCTCGCTGACGCGCGCGCTCGAGGCCGCCCGGCGGCGCTGACGGTGCGCTCGCTGCGGGTGCTTGAACGCCGCGCCTATTCGCCGCGCATGGTCGTGCCGACGAGCGCGCCCGCGGCGACGTAGGTGCCGGTGTCCGACGCCGGCAGGATGTCATACGTCGCGTCATACTCGTACGGCACGAGCTCGAGCGAGGCGATCGTCGCGTCCCCGAGGCGCATCCCGGGCGCGAGCGCGCGGAACGGCACGCCCTCCGCGGTGGGATGCCCCTCGCTCATCTCGACGACGCGCCCGCTCGAGAGCGTGATGCGCACGACGTGATGCGCGAGGACGGGCACGCGCTGCGTCGCGCGGAGCGGCACGACGCGGAGCGCGCCGTGGTCGACGCTGAGCACGAGGTCGCCCATGCGCAGGTCGCTGATCGGGCGCTCGCCGTCGGGCGTCGCGACCATCGTGTCGGGCGACGCGCAGACGGCGCCCCAGGCGCAGCCGAAGCCGACGTCCGTGCAGATCCCGTCGGCGCCCGCGGACGGCGCGTTGCAGTGCGGGCGCGCGGGGTCGGTGCAGTTCGCGTCCGAGGTGCACGCGGTCGTGCAGAGGAAGTGGTTGCGGGGGCCGCCCGCGGGGCAGCCGAGGCAGGCGGTGCCGACGAGCCCACAGCTCCCGAAGGTGAAGTCCGCGCAGAGCGGGCCCGCGTCGACGTTGCCGCCGTCGAGGTCGCCCGCGTCCGTGGTGCCCGCGTCCGTGGTGCCTGCGTCCGTGGTGCCCGCGTCCGTGGTGCCTGCGTCCGTGGTGCCCCCGTCGCTGCCGCCCGCGTCCGTGGTCCCGCCGTCGACGTCGCCGCCGAGGTCGCGCCCCGCGTCGGTCGCGGGCGCGGCGTCGTCGCCTCCGCACGCGGCGAAGGGCGCGGCCGCGAGGAGCGCAGCGGCGAAGAGCACGTTCGACCAGCGCGGCGTTCGACGGTTCATGGCGAGCCTCCGCCGCAAGCGTCGACAGCAATGGGTTCCGCGTCAAGCCCGGCTGCGCTCGCTGCGATTCGGAGTAGCCGTGGCCGCGGTCGAGGCGGCGGTCCGCGCTTTCCAGGCGTCGCCCCGCGTCGCGGCTGGTATCGTTCCCGCCCATGCCTGTCCTCTTGCACACCCTCTCCGCCCGCGAGCTCGCCGCTCGCCTCAGCCGGCGTGAGCTCACCTCGGTGGCGATCGTCGAGGCGCTCTGGGCGCGCGCTGACGCCGTCGACGGCAAGGTCCACGGCTTCACCGAGCAGCTGCGGCGCGAGGCGATGCGCGAGGCGAAGCTGCGCGACGAGGAGCGGGCGCGAGGCGTCGTGCGCGGTCCGCTCCACGGGCTGCCCGTGACGATCAAAGAGAACATCCACGTCCTCGGCACCGAGACGACGGCGGGGCTGCGCGCGCGCGCCGGCAAGCGCTCGACGTTCGACGCGGCGATCGTGCAGGTGCTCCGGGAGAGCGGCGCCGTGATCCTCGGCAAGAGCAACGTGCCTCAGACGCTGATGGCGCCCGAGTCGACGAACCACGTCTACGGCACGACCAACAACCCGTGGAACACCGCGCGCGTGCCGGGCGGCTCGTCGGGCGGCGAGGCGGCCTTGTTGGCGTCCGGGCAGAGCGTGCTCGGCGTCGGCACCGACATCGCGGGCTCCATCCGCATCCCGGCGAGCTTCTGCGGCGTCGCGGGGCTGAAGCCGACGCTCCATCGCTGGTCCACCGTCGGCTCGACGGGCGCGCTCCCGGGCATCGAATTCGTGCGCGCGGTGATGGGCCCGCTCGCGCGCTCCGTGGACGACCTCGCGTTCTTCTTCGAGGCGCTCGATCCGGCGCAGATGTCCGCGCTCGACCCCGAGGTGCCGCCGCTGCCCGTCGGCGAGTCGGCGAAGGTCGACCTGACCAAGCTGCGCGTCGGCTACTACGAGGACGACGGCTGGTTCACGCCGAGCGCCGCGATCAAGCGCGCGGTCCGCGAGGCGGTCGAGCACCTGCGCGCGGCGGGCGCGGAGGTCGTGCCGTACGCGCCGCAGAACGCCGAGGAGATCTACTTCCTCGGCGTCGCCGGCATCACCTCGGACGGGCTCGTCACGCTGCGCCGCGAGCTCGCGGGCGAGGACGTGATCGCGCCGCTGAAGATGAACGAGCGCCTGTCGAAGCTGCCCGACGGCGTGCGGCACACGATCGCGCGCGGGCTGCGGCTCTTCGGCGAGGAGCGGGTCGCCCGCACGATCGACGCGCTCGGCGAGAAGCGCGTCAGCGACTACTGGGCGCTCTCGTGGCGGCGCACCGTGCTCGCGCGCGAAGAGACGACCGCCTGGACCAACGCGGGCATTCACGCGCTGCTCGGGCCGGGCTACGCGACGCCGGCGCCGCAGCACGGCGCGACGGGCGACTTCTCGATCGGCGCGTCGAACACGCTCCGCTGGAACCTGCTCAACCGCCCCGCGGGCAGCGTGCCCGTGACGCGCGTGCTCGCGTCCGAGACGACGCGCGGCGAGGTGCGCGACCGCCTCGACAAGCGCGCGCAGTCGATCGACGAGGGCAGCACGGGCTTGCCCGCGAGCGTGCAGGTCGCCGGCGTGCCCTACCGCGAGGACATCGTGCTCGCGGTGATGCGCGCGATCGAGCGCGGCGCGCGCGAGCGCCCAGGCTTCCCGACGACGCCGGTCGACCCGGGCTGAGCGGCGGGCGCCGGCGGGGCTGACCACAGCGCTCAGGCGGGACCCGACGCCCGCGCACTCCGCGCCGATGATACCGTCGCGCTCATGCCACGCATCGCCGCGCCGGAGCTCGAAGATCACCCAGCGTTTCCGGGGCTCCTGCGCGACGCGATGACGGGCTATCTGCGCGTCGCGTCCGAGTTCCTCGGCGTCTCGGGCGTCGCGGCGCCGCTCGTGCTCGAGGCGATGGACGCGGTCGGCACGAGCCACGTCGTCGACCTCTGCTCGGGCGGTGGCGGGCCGGTGCTCTCGCTCGTGCGCCGGCTGCGCGAGAAGCACGGCCGCGCGGCGACGGCGACGCTGACGGATAAGTACCCGAACCACGACGCGTTCGCGCGCGCGGAGGGCGAGCTCCCCGAGGTCGTGCGCGGGCGGCGCGAGTCGACGGACGCGACGGCGGTCCCCGCGGACCTCGTCGGCGTGCGCACGATCTTCAACGCGTTCCACCATCTGCCGCCCGAGCTCGCGCGCGCCGTGCTCGCGGACGCCGCCGAGCAGCGCCAGCCGATCCTCACCTTCGAGGTGGTCGAGCGCAGCCTCCAGGGCGCGGTGATCGCGCTCGGCACGCCGCTCAGCGTGTACGCGTTCACGCCGTTCGTGCGCCCCGCGCTGCTCTCGACGCTCGCGCTCACCTACGTCGTGCCCGTGCTGCCGCTGCTCGTCGGCTGGGACGGCTTCGCGTCGTGCCTGCGCGCGTATTCCGTCGCGGAATTGGAGGCGATGGTCGCGCCGCTCCAGCGCCCTGATTACCGCTTCCGCGTCGTGCGCACGCTCCTGCCGATGCGCCCCGGCTACGTGACGAGCGTCGTCGGGATGCCCGTCGGCGGCGCGCGCGCGGCTACTCGGTCGTGAGGTCGAAGAACGCCGTCGCGCCCTGCCCCGCCTCGACGCGGACGGTGCGGCGATGCGTCGCGCCGTCGCGATCGACGAGGCGGAGCGCGATGCTGCCGACGGGCACGCTGATCCCGCCGAGGGGCGTCGTGCCGAGCAAGCGCGAGCCGATGTAGACCTTCGACCAAGGGCGCGTGTTGATCGCCAGCGTGCCCATCACGCGCGGGTGCGAGGGCTCGTGCGTCGTCGGCGTGCTCGGCGCCTCGGGGTCGTCGCTCCCCGGGATGGTCGGCGGCTCGACTGGAGCGACGGGCAGAACCGGAACGACTGGCACGACTGGGACGTCTGGAACCACCACAGCCACAGGCGCGCCGGCGTCGACCACAGCCGCGACGAGCGCGACGACAGGAGGCGGAAGCGGCAGAGGCGCGATGGGCTCGGGTCGGTGCAGCACCACCCACGCCACCAGCCCACCGCCGAGCGCGAGCACGAGCAGCGCCGCGGCGACGCCGCCGAGGACCAGCGGCAGCGTGCTCTTGGGCTCCACGGGCGGGCGGCTGCGGCGCTCGGCGGGGCTCGTCTCGATCAGCGCCTGAACGAGCGAGGGGGTCGGCGGCAGCGTGTACGGCTGCGGCGTGTGCGGCATCCGGTCGAGCCCCGCCGCCCGCGCGTTCGGCGCCGACGCGCTCGCCGCCGGGAGGTGCTCTCCGGTGCCGCCCCCGGGCGAGATCGAGGTCGTCGTGATGCTCGGTCCGCGCGCGATCTCGTCGCCGTAGAGCGTCTCGAGATACTGCCCGGTGCGCGCCGCGTTCATCATCTCGCGGTGATCCGTCAGCCACTGCTCGAGGGCCTCTTGGAGCTCGCCGGCGCTCTGCCAGCGCTCGTCGGGGAGCTTCGCGAGCGCGTGCTGCACGATCGCGTCGAGGTCCGCGGGGAGCTCCGGCTTGAACGAGCGCACGGACGGGACGGGGTCGTCCATCACCGCCTTCAGCGTCTCGAACTCGGTCGCGCGGTGATAGAGCGGGCGCCCCGTCAGCGCCTCGAAGAGGCACACGCCGAGCGCGAAGACGTCGGCGCGCGCGTCGATCTCCTCCCCGCGGCACTGCTCCGGCGCCATGTACGCGAGCTTGCCTTTGACGACGCCCGCCTGCGTCTTGGCGGAGTGCGAGTTGGCCTTGGCGACGCCGAAGTCGAGCAGCTTCACGCTGCCCGAGTACGACACCATGATGTTCTGCGGGCTGACGTCGCGGTGCACGATGCCGAGCAGCTGCCCCTGATCGTCGCGCGCGCGGTGCGCGTAGTGGAGCGCCTCCGAGATCTGCGCGAGCACGCGCACGGTGACGGGCACCGGGATGCCGCCCGTCGCGCGCGCCTTGCGGATCAGCTTGCCGAGCGGCACGCCGTTGACCCACTCCATCGCGATGAACCAGGTGCCCTGCGCCTCACCGAACTCGTAGATCGGGCAGATGTTCGGGTGCTGCAGGCGGATCGCGAGGCGCGCCTCGTCGAGGAACATCGTGACGAAGCCCTCGTCGTCGGCGACGTGCGGCAGGATGCGCTTGACGACGAGGTGCCGGGACGCGCCGGTCGCGGAGCTCTCGCGCGCGAGGAAGATCTCCGCCATGCCGCCAAAGGCGATGCGCCCGAGCAGCGCGAAGCGGCTGTAGTGCCCGATGACGGGGAGCTCCGCGATCGAGTTCGCCGTGCGCCCGCCAGCCTCGGCGCGCTCGGGAGCCCCGGAGGCCGGGCCCGACGCCGCTGCCGGCGCCGACGACGAGCCGGACGCCGCGGCCAAGCCGGACGCCGAGCGCTGCGGGCGCAGCGTCGGCCTCACCTCGGGGACGGGGCGCTCCGCCAGAGCCGTCGGCACCACGTCGTCGAGCTCGATCTCCTCGTCGAGCGAGATCGTCGGCGAGGAGTCTTTGTCGGGGATCGATCCCATCAGGCGCCGACACTATACGCCTCCGGAGCGACCCGTTTGTCTCTTGACGGTGACGGCGCGCGCACGAGCCGCGGCACGCCGCCGCCGGGCCGCACCGTTGACAGCGCCGATCCCGCGTGTTCCAACGGTCGGCGCCCATGGACGACGTTCTCTACGCAAACCTCGTGACGCTGCAGGTCGCTACCCCGGGAGCCGCGGGCGCCGCGCATGGGCGCCTCGACCCTTGGCAGCTCGTGCTCGACGCCTCGCCCGTCGTGAAGCTCGTCATGCTGCTGCTCGTGCTGATGAGCGTCGGCTGCTGGTTCATCATCGGCGGCAAGCTCGTGCAGCTGCTCCGCGCGAGCGGGCAGAGCGCGCGCTTTCTCGCGGTCTTCTGGGACAAGGCGCTCGGCGCGTCGTGGACGACGGAGCGCCTCGAGGGCGTCTACGCGCAGGTGCGCGGCTTCGACGCCTCGCCGCTCGCGCGGGTGTTTCACGCGGGCTACGTGGAGCTCGCGCGCGGCGCGGGTCCAGCCGACGCGACGGCCGTCGAGCCCGGCCAAGGCGCGCACCACACCGACCTCGACAACATCGAGCGCTCGCTCAAGCGGGCGATGAACAACGAGGTCACCCTCCTCGAGAACCTGCTGCCGTTCCTGGCGACGACGGGCTCGGTCGCCCCGTTCATCGGCCTCTTCGGCACGGTCTGGGGCGTGATGAATTCGTTCATCGGCATCGGCAACCTCGGCAACGCGAGCCTCGCGGTCGTCGCGCCCGGCATCGCGGAGGCGCTGATCGCGACGGCGATCGGGCTCGTCGCGGCCATCCCGGCGGTCATGGCCTACAACTACTTCCTGCGCCGGATTCGCGTGCTCGAGAGCGAGATGGACGCCTTCACCAGCGACTACCTCAACATCGTTCGTCGCCACTTCTTGAACTAGCCGAGCGGAGGAGACGCAGACCATGGGCATGAGCAGCGGAGGAGGGCGCGGCAATCGCGCGCCGCTCAGCGAGATCAACGTCACCCCGATGGTGGACGTGATGCTCGTGCTGCTGATCATCTTCATGGTGTCGGCGCCCATGCTGACGACCGGCGTCGACGTCGATCTGCCGAACGCGCGCGCGCCGGCGATGGAGATGAACCAAGAGAAGCTGCTGCTGACGGTGACCGAGGACGAGAAGGTCTACCTCGGCGAGACGCTCGTGCCGTACGACCGCCTCGAGTCGGCGATCGCGTCGAACGCGCGCATTCAGCAGGAGAAGGAGCTGTACGTGCAGGCCGACGAGGGCGTGCGCTACGGCTTCGTCGTCAAGGTGCTCGCGATCGTGCGGCGCGCGGGGATCGAGAAGCTCGGCCTCGTGACGAACCCCGTCGGCGAGGGCAACGCGCCCACGCAGGAGTGAGCCCGACGTGTACGTTCACGCCGACGACGTCGCCCCGCCCTCGCTCCTCGCCGGACGCCCGCTCGGCGCAGGCGCGTGGCTCGCGGGCGTGCTCCTCGTGCTCGGCTCGCACCTCGGCCTGCCGCTCCTCTTGATGCTGATCTTCTTCGTCGCGAAGGTCGTGACGGGCGCGACGGACGACGTGCGCGCGCCGGTCGATCACCGCGAGGTCGTCGTCGCGCACTTCGTCGAGAAGGGCATTCACTTCGACCCGCGGCGCCTCCCGAACCGCCGCGTCAACCGCCTCTCGACCGCGCCTCCGCGCGATCAGCTCACCGTCTCGAAGAACATGAACCCGCACCCCGTAGCGGAGCGGCCCGACATGGGCCCGACGCCGGAGAACGCGACCGTGGCCGCCCTCGTGAACATCGGCGACCGCGCGCAGATCTTCGCGGAGCTCGCGGCGGCGGTCGAGCGCGAGGGCGACCCGAACGGCGTCGAGGGCGGCTTCGCGACGGCGCAGGAGGGCGACCTCTACCTCGGGCAATTCGTGATGTTCTTCCGCCGCGGCTGGTCGACGCCGACGGTCATCGACGCCGAGGCGCTGCAGGCGCTCAGCGCGACGGCCGACGTCGACATCAGCGTCGACGGGCACCTGACGAGCTTCTCGATCACGAACGGCAGCGGCAACGCGCTCTTCGATCAGTCGGTGCTCGATCGCTTCGAGGGGCTGAAGGCCGCCGACGCGACGATCCCCGAGCCCCCCGAGTCGGTGCGCGATCAGTACTACGGCCGCGCGCGCAGCGTGCGCTTCAACGGGCGCGACGCGCGCTGATTCCGGTGGGCAACGGCCGTCCCGTTCGCCCCCGCGCAGCGCTCGGCTATGCTCGCGGCCGTGTCGAATCGTGAGCCAAGCCGCCGTCCTCCTGCGAATCAGAACGCCTCAGCTTCCGTCCGAGCCTCGATGCGCTCTCCCGACGTCTCCCGCCGCGCGGTCCGCGCCGTGCTCCTCTCGCTCGTCGCGGCGCTCGTCGTCGTCGCCGCGGCGCCCTTCGGCGGTGAGCGCGCGCGCGGCCAAGACCACGACTCGCCCGACGCCGGCTTGCCCGATCGCGGCCCGATCATCGACATCGACGCGCCCGAGCGCGCGCTCTACAAGATCGCCGTCCCGCAGCTGCTCGGCGACTCGGGGCTCGGCGCGCAGGGCGCGGAGGTGCTGCGCAACGACCTGAAGCTCGTCTCGCTCTTCACGATCCTCGACCCGCGCTCGGTCCTCGCGGACCCGGCACGCGAGGGGCTCGGCGTCACGACGACGGCTTGGTCGGCGGTCGGCGCGCAGGGCGTGATCAAGGGAGAGATCAGCGGCTCGGGCGGCTCGCTGACGATCGAGATGCGCCTCTTCGAGCTCGCGCGCGGCACGACCGCGACGCTGTCGAAGACCTATCACGGCGGCCCCGGCGAGCTGCGCGGCTTCATGCACGACTTCGCGAACGAGGTGCTGCGCGTGCTCACCGGCGACGCGGGCGCGTTCGGCACGCGCTTCACCTTCGCGCGGCGGAGCGGGCCCGGGCGCAAGGACGTCTACGTCGCGGACTTCGACGGCGCGAGCGTCGGGCGCGTCTCGAACGGCACGGGCGTCGCGATGCTGCCGGCCTTCGGGCCGGGCGGCGTGTGGTACTCGGTGCTGACGAAGCGCGGGATGTTCATCACGCGCACGGGTCGCGCCGAGCAGCCGGTGATCGGCGGCGACGGCATGAACATGGGCGTCACCTTCTGCGGGAGCCGCGCGCTCTTCTCCTCGACGCGCGATGGAAACAGCGAGATCTACAGCTCCGCCGCGGACGGCAGCGACGTGCGCCGCCTGACGCGCAACCCAGGGATCGACGTCTCGCCCGCGTGCGGACCGGGCGGGCAGGTCGCGTTCGTCAGCGATCGCAACGGCGGCCCGCAGATCTTCGTGATGGACGCGAGCGGCGGCGGCGCGCGGCGCGTGACCTTCCGCGGCAACCACAACCAGACGCCCGCTTGGTGCCCCGTCGCGGGCAAGAGCCTGCTCGCGTTCACCGGGCGCGACAGCGGCATGGACATCTTCACCGTCGACGTCGCGACGCAGCAGTACACGCGCATCACGCAGGGCCAAGGCGTCAACAAAGACCCCGCCTTCTCGCCCGACTGCCGGATGCTCGCGTTCTCTTCGACGCGCGGCGGCATCTTCCTCAGCAACCCCGAGGGCCAGAACCAGAACCTCGTCGTGCCCGGAGCCGCTGAGACGATCCGCTGGTCGCGCTGAAGAACCCCGCCCGCGTGCACGAGCCCAGCAGCAAGCCGCTCGCGCTCACGCTCGCGCTCTCCCTCACCGCGCACGTCGCGGTGGCCGTGACGCTCGTGCTCTCGACCTCGCTGATGCCGCGCGTCGAGCGCGTGTTCCCCAACATCGAGCTGACGGTCGAGCTCCACGCGGCGCCGGACACGCCCACAACGCCGACGCCGACGCCGACCGAGGCGCGCCCTAGAGACGAGGCGCGGGGCGCGCGCAGCCCCGAGCGGCGCGGGCCTCGACGCGACCTGCGTGAGCCGGGCTTGGCCCTCGTGCCGGACGCGCCCGAGCCGGCGCCCACCGAGCCGCCGCCGACTGAGGCGCAGTCCGCTGAGGCGCAGTCGACGCGCCTGCTCCGCGAGACCGACGAGCAACGCCGTGAGCGCCTGCGCATGCTGCTCGACCCGAGCGCCGTCGCGCGCAACGGCTTCGTGCTCGCTGAGCCGGTGCTCGCGGTCGGGACGGGGCACGGAGGCGCCGCGCGGCCGACCGCCGCAGCGCTCGGCGCCGCGCTCTCGGCGTCGCTGCGGCGCGAGGCGATGGAGCGCCCGAACCAGGGCCGACCGCCGCCCGTGCTGCGCGCGCGCACCGACGGCACGCAGGTCTACGCGGGGCACGCGTTCTCGGCGACGATCCTCGCGGACGGCTCGGTGCAGTTCGACGACCGGCCCGCCGCGCAGCTCAACGGCCTCTCGCTGAGCGGCACCTTCGACGTGACCGACGCGGTGATGCGCGCGAGCGGCGCAGACCCTTACGCGGCCGAGCGCGCGTGGTTCATGCGCGAGACGCAGGCGCTGCGCGATCGCCTCGAGGCGGCCGACCGGGCGCAGGCGCGCGAGGCGGGGCAGCGACGGCTGCGCGGGCGCATCGCGCTGCTCGAGCAGGACGAGTCGCTGACGCCCGAGCAGCGACGGCGCGCCCT
>CAIUAC010000106.1 GCA_903896985.1 uncultured Sandaracinus sp. | reverse complement strand
GGGCGCGGCTGACGCGGCGGGGGCGACGGCGATGGGTGCGGCGGGCGCCGCGGGGCACGGGGCGGGCGCAGCGCCGCAGCCGAGCGAGACGAGCACCCAGAGACCGAGCACCCAGAGACAGAGCGGAGAGAGCCTGAGCGGCGGCATGATGCGCGCGAGTATAGGCGGCGCTTCTTGGCGCGCGGAGACGAGACGGGGCAAACTCTCGCCGCGCTCGCGCGGGGTCTCGCGGGCGCTCTCCCATCGGTCCTCAACGGTCGCGCGCACGCCGCCGCGACGGAGCTTCTCTTCATGCGCCACACCCTTCTCCTCACCTCGCTCTTGGCTCTCACCGCGGTCGCGCTCGTCGGCTGCGGCGACGACGACGCGGCCCCGCCGACGGCCACGCCCGTCGCGCTCGCCGACTTCTGCCCACAGTTCGTCGACGCGATCTGCGACAACGTCGCGCGCTGTTCGTGCAGCGCGACCGCGGACGCCGACTGCCGCGCCGACCTCACGGACACCTGCCCGAACAGCATCGTCGGTCCGGACATCCGCGCGCACATCGGGAGCGGCACCGTCGTCTACGACGCGAGCGCGGCCGGCGCGATGATCGCGGGAGTGCGCGCCGAGACCTCGTGCGACAGCCCGATGACGACCTTCGGTTGGCGGATCGCGGACGTGTTCACCTTCGGCGGGATGCTCAACGGCACCGTCGCCGCGGGCGCGACCTGCGACGCGGGCAGCGGCGACTCGCCGATCGGCGGCGAGTGCCTCGACGGCGTGTGCTCGGGCGGCAGCGGCGGCGGCCCAGCGATCTGCGTCCACCTCGCCGGTATCGGCGACCCATGCGGCGCGGGGATCAGCTCCCTCTGCGTCAACCTCGACGCGAGCTTCACGTCGCTCGAGGGCACCGATCTGCTCCTGCGCTGCAACGTCGCAGCGGGCGCCTCGACGGGCACCTGCGCGGCGCTCCTCGCGAACGGCGCGGCGTGCGCGGCGGTCCAAGACTGCGCGAGTGGGCGTTGTGAGGCGGGGGTCTGCGCGCCCGCCCTCGCGGTCGGCGAAGCGTGTAGCGGCTCGCCCGAGTGCCTCAGCGGCTTCTGCGACTACGCCGCGACGCCCTCGGTGTGCGCCGTGGCGAGCAACGTGGCCGTCAGCGGCGCGTGCACCGACGGCGCTCAGTGCGTCAGCGGCGTCTGCCGCGGCAACGTGTGCGTCGCCGCCGTCTGCGGGCTCTACAGCGAGCCGGTCCCGCCGCCCGCGGGCCCCTGAGCCGCTGAGGTCCTGAGCGAGGTCGTCACTTCACGGGGCGCTGCTCACACGGCGCCGCGTCGAAGTCGACGACCTCTTGGCAGGCGACCGGGTCATTCCCGGTCGTGGCGAGGCACTGCGCCTGATTGCCGTTGCCTTGGAATTGGCCGCGCAGCACGACGAGCTCGCCGCAGTTGCGGATCGTGAGCCGGTAATCGACGGGTCGACCGTTGACGCAGCTCATGTAGTGCGCGACCCGCACGCGATACCGGCCGGCGGGCGCCATGCCGCTCGCGAAGTAGATGTGCTCGGTGTCGAGCCCGACGTTGGCGT
>CAIUAC010000105.1 GCA_903896985.1 uncultured Sandaracinus sp. | reverse complement strand
GACGATTTTCTCAAGCGCGCGCAGCGGCGCGGCGTGATGGCGACTTACACCGGCACCCGCTCGGTGCGCCTGCGACCACACCTCGTGACGCGCCCGGCGGAGGTCGACGAAGCGTTGGGCGTCTTCGACGCGGTGCTCGTCGAGATGTCGGCGTGAGTCCTCGAGCGTGACGCAGCCTCTCCTCGCGCTGACCGAGCTTCCGCCGGGCGACGCCAAGGCGCGCGCGGCGTGGGACCGCTACGCGCTCTCGCTGGTCGCGTCCCCCGAGGACCCGAGCTTCGAGGCCGCGTACACGGTCCTCCACGACGAGTTCGCCGCCAAGGGCGAGCTCGAGACCCGGCCCGCGCTCCTCGCGTACTTCGCCAGCGCCGGCCCCACCACCGGCTACAAGCTCGTCGTCGCGCGCGACGAAGCCGGCGACCTCGCCGCCGTCCGCGACTGTCATGTGAGCGTCGACCGCGACGCGCGCGTCGTCGTGGTCTTTCTCTCGCACGCCGTCGTGCTGCCGGCTCATCGGCGCACGGGGCTCGCGAGCCTGCTCCGCGAAGTGCCCGCGTCGCTCGGCCGACGCGCCGTGTCGGAGCTGCGGGAACAAGGAGTAAGCGACGTCGATCTCGTGCTCGCGGCCGAGATGGAGCCTGTCGCCGAGTCGGAGGAGACGCGCGTCCGGCTCCTCGTCTACGGGCGCGCGGGCTTCAAGATCATCGACCCGCGCGTGCTGCCTTACTGTCAGCCGGACTATCGCGAGCACGCGCTCATCGACGCCGATCGGCTGCGCCCGGTGCCGCTCCTCGCGGTCGTCCGCTGGGTCGGCCACGAGACCGCGCGCGCGCTCCCGCGACACCTCGCGGCGGCGTTCGTGGAGCACCTCTATCGCGTCGTGTCGGCGCACTGCCGCGAGGCCGATCTGGCCCCGCCGCGCGCGCACACGCTCGACACCCTCGCCGCCTTCTCGGGCCCGCTGGTCCCGCTCCTCGAGCCGCCGAGCTCCCTCCATGACGAGCCCGCGTTGGCCCCTCTGCTCCACACCGTCGTCCACCAATATCCTCCAAAGACCATGACCACTCCTCGTATTCCCGGCGAGCCCGACCACCTCGAGCTCAAGACCACGATCCCCGGGCCCCGCACCGAGGAGCTGCGGCAGCGGCACTCAGCGATCCAGGACGCGCGCACGGTGCACGTCTATCAAGACGCGAAGAAGAGCCGCGGCAACTACCTCGTCGACGTCGACGGCAATGTCCTCCTCGACGTGTACGGACACATCGCGTGCTTGCCTATCGGCTACAACCACCCTGACCTCCTCGCCGCGTGGAAGTCCGGGCGCTTCGACTGGTGCGCAGGCTACCGACCGGCGCTCGGCGTCGCGCCTTCGCCCGAGTGGGTCGACCTCGTCACCGGGGCGATGACCCGCATCGCGCCGAAGGGCCTCACGAAGCTCGTCACCGTGACGACCGGCGCGGAGGCCGTCGAGAACGCGCTCAAGGCGGCCTTCGTCTGGCTGGCGCGCCGTCGCCGCGGCGGCAAGGGCCCGACGGACGCCGACCTCGCCTCGTGCATGCAGAACGCTCAGCCGATGGCGAACGCCTTCAAGGTGCTCTCCTTCGAGGGGGGCTTTCACGGCCGCTCGCTCGGCGCGCTCTCGGCGACTCGCAGCAAGGCGATCCACAAGGTCGACTTCCCCGCGTTCGCGTGGCCGACAGCGCCGTTCCCCGCGAACAGATTTCCGCTCGCCGAGCACGCCGCAGAGAACCTCGCGGCCGAGGAGCGCTCGCTCGACGCCGTGCGCGCCGTCTTCGAGGCGCACCCAGACGAGGTCGCGGCGCTGATCGTGGAGCCCATCCAAGGGGAAGGCGGCGACTGCCACGCGAGCGCGGACTTCTTCCGAAGGCTGCGGCGCCTGGCGAGCGAGCACGGCGTCGCGTTCATCGCCGATGAGGTGCAGACCTGCGGCGGCTCGACCGGCGCGTGGTGGGCGCACGAGGCGTGGGGCCTCGACGATCCGCCGGACCTCGTCACGTTCTCGAAGAAGCTGCAGACGGGCGGCTACTACTGCAAAGAAGAGTTCTTCCCGGCCGAGCCGCTGCGGATCTTCAACACCTTCCTCGGCGACCCGCTGCGGCTCGCGCAGCTCGAGGTCATCATCGAGATCACCGAGCGCGACGGCCTCCTCGACAACGCGCGGAGCACCGGCGCGCTCCTCGTGAAGACCCTCGAGGAGCTCAGCGCGAAGTACCCCGGCGTCCTCTCGAACGCGCGCGGGCGCGGCACGTTCGCGGCGGTCGACGCGCGGGACCCTCAGACGCTCGCCAAGCTCCTCGAGGCGCTGCGCAGAGGCGGCGTCGAGTGCGGCGGCTCGGGCGCGCGGAGCGTGCGGTTCCGCCCCGCGAACATCCTCCTGCCGCGGCACGTCGCGGAGCTCGCGGGCGTCCTCGAGAGCGCCGCCAAAGCGCTGGCGTGATGCGCGTCTTTCACTCGCCGAAGTACACCGCGGACCTCGGCGAACACGTGATGCCGATTCGCAAATTCGACCTCGTGCGGCGCGCGCTCGAGGAGCAGGCGCTCGCGCTCGAGTTCCTCGAACCCGCGCCCGCGACCGACGAGGACCTGCTCCGAGTCCACACGGCAGAGTACGTGCGCGCCGTCGCGACCGGTGAGCCGAGGGCGCTCGCCGAGTCTCAGAAATTCCCGTGGTCCGCGCGCCTCGCGGAGGCCGTGCGCTTCACGAGCGGCGGCTGCATCGCCGCGCTCTACGCCGCGCTCGAAGACGGCGTCGCCGGCAACCTCGCGAGCGGCTTTCATCACGCGCACGCCGATCACGGCGAGGGCTTCTGCACGTTCCACGGCCTCGTCGTCGCGCTCGAGCGCGCGCGTCACGACGGACGCCTCGAGCGCGGCCTCGTGGTCGACCTCGACGTGCACTACGGCAACGGCACCGCGTCCCTGCTCGCGACGCGGCCGAACCTCTTCGCGCTGTCGCTCTACGGCAGCTGGTACAAAGCCAACACCGCCTCTCGCGACGTCGACACCGAGCGCGCGCCGGACACCGACAACAGCTGGTCCGTGCCAGTCGCGAATGGCACGGATGGCGCTGGCTATCTGGCGCTCCTCGAGGAGCATCTGCCCCGCGCGCTCGAGCGCGCCAAGCCGAGCGTCATCCTCTATCAGGCCGGCGCCGACCCCTATCGCGAGGACCCGTACTCGCCGCTCGACCTCGGCGTGACCGATCTCTACGAGCGTGATCGTCGCGTCTTCGAGGCGGCGAAGCGCGCGGGAATCCCCATCGCGTGGGTGCTCGCGGGCGGCTACACGAAGGACGTGTCCAAGGTCGTCGCCGTCCACGCAAACACCGCGCGCGCAGCCCTCGAGGTCTTCGGCGCGTAGCGAGTTGTCGCGGTTCGAGGTCCGGGGAGCGTGCTCGTCGCGCGCTCCCGCTGAGCCGCGCCTCTATGCTCGCCTGACGCCGTCAGCGGCGCCGCGTGACGCGCGCGTCGAGCGCCTGCGCGCGAACGTAGGTGTCCGTCGCCGGGGCGTAGGCGTGGACCTCCGTCGTCCATTGCACCGTCCTCCCGAGGCCTTCCCACTCATTCACCGCGTCAATAAAGCGACGGACGATGACGTCGCGGGCTCCATCGCCGTCCAAGTCACGGAGCGAAACGGACCCAGTCGTGCTCGAGCCCAGACCGGGAGCGTTGCCATCGACGAAGTCAACCCCGAGGTTGAGCGCGAACTCGGGACGGAACGACGCCAAGTCGAAGATCCACAGGAGTTGCGCGCGGCTATTCCCGCCGGTCATCTCCTCCGCGCCGCCGGTCAGGGACTCGACCCGAAGCTCGGTCGTGCCATCGCCATCGAGGTCGCCGAACTGCAGGTCATGCCCATAGACGCCGCACGCATCATCCCAGAGATACGCGACCGCGAGCGCGCTCACCGCCCCGCCGGGGCTGTGCACCGCGCGGAACAGGTACAGCGAAGGTGGTGCGCCGTAGGTGCAGTCCGCGTTCTTTTCAGTCGGGCCGGGCCACGGACCATCGCGCCGCTCATCGCCCCGCGCGCCCACGACAGGCCCGCGGTCCGCGTCGTCCCCGGTGATCCGGAGCGGCGGCCCCTCAGAGGCGCCGTCCTCCGCCCGGTCAGCCGCGTCGCGCACGAGGACGACGCCCGCCGACACGACCGGGCACCCGCGCGCGGCAAGCCGCACGCGACCCACCACGAGCGCCTCGCGATGCAGCAGCGCGGTGATGCGCTCGTCGAGCTCGACCATGCTCCCCGCCCCCTCCACGGGAGGCTGAGACGAGTCGGCGTACCAGAGGCAATGCGTGAGGGGCTGAGTGTCGCCGACCAGCGCCTGCGCTGTCGCCGCAGCCGCATGGGCGCCGCCGTAATACGAGAGGGCGGCCGGGTGGTCCCCCGCGTCGGCGCCGCCGTCAGCCCCTGCGACCGCCGCGTCGTCCCCCGCGTCGTCCCCCGCAACGGCTGCGGACACAGGCACGCTGACGGGCGCCACGACTCGCTTCGTCGGAGCGCTCGTCGGAGTCGGCGTGAGCACAGCAGAAGGAGGGCGCACAGCCGCCGCGTCCTGCCCTCCGCGACAGCCAACGAGGGCCACCATGAACAGCGAGCAGAGCGCAGCGCGCAGCATGACTACTGCTTCGCCTTCACCGGCCGGAACGGCTGCAAGAACGCCGCGAGGCTCGACGGATTGCGCGTCGAGACCCACACCCGCCCCTGCCCGCGGAACTCGCAGACGAGCCCCTCACCCGACAAGAACAGCGACTTGAGCCCGCCGAGCTTGGTCACTCGATACTCGAGCCCGCCCGTCCAGCCGACGATGTGGCTCGTGTCCACGATGTAGCCATTCGCCCCGACGTCGACGGGATGAATCCCGCCATAACACGAGAAGAACAGCGGCCCAGTCCCCATCGCGCGCAGCAAGAACAGCCCCGCGCCCGAGAAGAACCCCTTGGCCCCGCCCCACTTGGTGTCGAGCTGCACCGTCGGCGCGCACGCGAGGAACGCGCCCGACTGCATGAACACGGGCGTCTGCCCGTCGCAGAGCAGCTCTTGGACGTCGCCCTCGGGCCCCGGCGCGACCCACAGCGTCTGCCCCGCGGCCGTCGCCGTGAACGTGTTTTGGAAGATGCTCTCGCCGCCGAGCAGCTTGCGCTTGGCGGCGCCGAGGATCCCCCCGGTCATCGCGGTCTTCATCTCCATCGCCGTGTCTCGCGCGACCATCGCGGCGGACTCGACGAGCAGCTGCTCGCCGGGCGCATCGAAGACGACGCGGACGATTCCGAAATCAGGCTTCTGACGGACTTCGTAACGCATATGCCCTCCTCATCCCCTCGGCGGAAGCTGCGAGCCGACGGCGCGGCCGTATTCGACGGGGTTGCGCGTCTGAATCCAGATGCGTCCCTGCCCCTTGAAGTGACAGACGAGCCCCTCGCCCGAGAGGAACGACGCGATCCAGCCCGCGCCGCTCTTGCCGACCGTGTACGTCAGCGAAGCGTCCCACGCGACGAGATGCCCAGTGTCGATGACGATGTTGCCGTCACACACCAGCTCTTGAATCCCGCCGAAGCCGCCGACCAGCACCTGCCCGGGCCCCTGCGAGGTCGCCTTGAGGACGAACACTCCCGCGCCCGAGAAGAACCCGCGAAAACCACCAACCTTCGTGTCGAGGTTGACCGCGGGCGACGACGCGATGAACGCCGACGACTGCAGGAAGTACCCCTGCTGCGTCATCTCGAGCACGGTCATATCGCCCGAGAGCGCGTGCGCGAGGAGCACCTCGCCATTGCCATTCTGCGAGGTGAACGTGTTGCGGAAGAACGACTCGCCGCCGAACATCCGCTTGAGCCCGGACATCATCCCGCCGGACTGCGTCTGCATCTGCACGTTGGTCGTCATACCGACCATCGCGCCAGACTCGGCGACGATCGACTCGTTGGGCTCGAGCCACACCTGCGCGAGCGCTTGCGCGGGACGGTGAAGGAGATTGATCTGCATGGTTCTCTCCCTATCCTTCAGCCGCCCACGAGGGGCGTGAGCCACGAGAGCAGCGAGCTCTGATTGCGTGATTGGATGTACACGCGCCCTTGACCCTTGAACTCGCAGACGAGCCCTTCGCCGCTCGCCATCATGCCCATCAGCCCGCCGCCCGCCGCGCGGATGTCGAACGTGAGCGCTCCCTCGTAGCCGACGAGATGTCCGTTATCGACGATGTACGAGCCGTTGACGTCGATCGCCTCGATGCCGCCATAGCTCGTGAACCAGAGATCGCCTCTCCCCGTCACCGTCAAGAAGAACGCGCCCTCTCGCGCGAGCAGCGCGCGAAAGCCGCCGAACTTGAGCGACATATCCACGTCGCCCGCCGAGCAGAGGAACGCGCCCGTCGAGAGCGTGATCGTCTCGCCGTTCATGCGGCGGTGCACGATCTGCCCGCTCATCGTCGGCGCGACCCACACGCTGCCGCCCTGCGGCGACGAGAAGTGATTGACGAAGAACGTCTCGCCGCCGACGAACTTGCGGATCAGCGCGATCAAGATCGCCTTGAGCATCCCGAAGAAGCCGGGGTTCTTCCCGGCGTTCATCTTGACCTCCATTCCGACGCCCGAGTGGCGCGCGACCATGGACCCCGCCTCCGCGATGACGACCTGCCCCGGCGGGAGATCGACGCGGAGCAGCGCGAACGCCGGCCCGTGCGTGATCTCGTGCGGGATGCTCGGCGGGCCGCCCTGCGCGGCGCCATAGGCTGAGACTGCTTGCGGTGGTGCCTGGGGCGCTGGCCCCATCTGCTGCTGCTGTGGATCCACGTGACCCTCCCTCGGGCGAGAACCCGGCGAGAAGCGCTCGCCGGCCCGCCCTTGTAGCACGGCGCAGGGGCCGGCTTGAGCGCCCCGACGGGCCCGACGGATCGCTCCGAGATCCGTCGCCGCGCAGCCCGCTGAGAACTTTTTTTGCCCCCTCGAGGCCCCTCGAGCCCCCCCGCGCGCCCCTCCCGTGGAGGCGGAATTCGGTCGTGCCTTCGCTGGCTTCCGCGCCGAAGCGGAGGAGCGCCCGGAGGGGTTGGCAGCACGGACGATACCCTCCCTGTCGTAGTCGGATTGTTGCTTATCCCCTCCCGGTTGTTGTAGTCGTGCGGATGTGCCGCGCCGTGTAGCGTCACGTAGGGCGGGCGCTTCGATCTTCACTTGACGGCCACGGACGGGGCGGGTACACACGGCCTCCCCACGACGAGTAGCGGTCTGGTCCGGCGACGGGCCCTATAGCTTGTGGACAGAGGGTGGATTCCCTGGGGGGAAGCTGTGATGAACCTGTGCGTTCGTCCGGCGGAGCATTGGCGGAAGCCCAGCAGGGCTATGGAAACAGGAGGGGCATCGTGGCACTCGATCGCATCGCTGAATCGGCTAGCTCGCACCAGGGCAATATGACGCACGGCACCACCCCGAAGACCACGACCCCCAGGCAGTTTTCTGGACGCCCGACGGGAGTTGCGCTCGAGCGCCGGAACACCCGCGTCGGCGTCAACCCGCTCGACGAGCTGACCTACGAGCTGCGCGACTCGGTCATCACGAACCCGGACGGCTCGGTCGTCTTCGAGATGCGCGGCGTCGAGGTGCCGACCTCGTGGTCGCAGCTCGCGACCGACATCGCCGTCTCCAAGTACTTCCGCAAGGCGGGCGTCAACGGCGACCCGAAGCGCGGCGAGCGGTCCGTCAAGGAGCTCGTCTACCGCGTCGCCCGTACGATCCGCGAGGCCGGCGAGAAGCAGGGCAACTACTTCGCGAGCAAGGAGGACGCCGACACCTTCGAGGCGGAGCTCCTGCACCTGCTCGTCACGCAGACCGCGGCGTTCAACTCGCCCGTCTGGTTCAACTGCGGGCTCTTTCAGCGCTACGGCATCACGGGCCAGGGCGGCAGCTACGCGTGGGACCTCGCGCAGAGCGCGATCGTCGAGACGAAGAACGCGTACGAGCAGCCCCAGTGCTCGGCGTGCTTCATCCAGTCGGTCGGCGACGACCTGATGGACATCTACGAGCTGATCAAGAACGAGGCGCGCCTCTTCAAGTACGGCTCGGGCACCGGCACGAACTTCAGCAAGCTCCGCGGGCGGCAGGAGAAGCTCTCCGGCGGCGGCACCTCGAGCGGCCTGATGAGCTTCCTCGAGGTCCTCGATCGCGCGGCGGGCGCGACCAAGTCGGGCGGCACCACGCGGCGCGCCGCGAAGATGGTCTGCCTCGACATGGATCACCCGGAGATCGTCGACTTCATCGAGTGGAAGGTCCGCGAGGAGAAGAAGGCGCGCGCGCTGATCGCCTCGGGCTATCCGTCGGACTTCAACGGCGAGGCCTATCACACGGTCTCGGGCCAGAACTCGAACAACAGCATTCGAGTCACCGACGCGTTCATGTCGGCAGTCGAGAACGACGGCGACTGGCGCACTTATATGCGCACCAATGGCCAGGTCTGCGACACCTACAAGGCGCGCGACCTCTGGCGCAAGCTCTCCGAGAGCGCCTGGTGGTGCGCGGATCCGGGTCTGCAATACGACACCACGATCAACGACTGGCACACCTGCCCGAACACGGATCGCATCAACGCGAGCAACCCGTGCTCGGAGTACATGTTCCTCGACAACACCGCTTGTAACCTCTCGTCGATCAACCTGAGCAAGCTCTGCTCGGATGATGGTCAGTTCGACGTGGAGGGCTATCGGCACGCGATCCGCGTGATGTTCCTCGCGCAGGAGATCCTCGTCGACTTCAGCGCGTATCCGACCAAGCAGATCGCGCAGAACAGCCACGACTATCGCCCGCTCGGCCTCGGCTACGCGAACCTCGGGACGCTGCTGATGCGCATGGGCATCTCGTACGACTCGGACGAAGGGCGCGCGATGTGTGGCTCGCTCACGGCGATCCTCACCGGGCACGCGTACCGCGTCTCGGCCGAGATCGCGGCGAGCAAGGGCTCGTTCGCCGGCTTCCCGCAGAACCGTGAGCCGATGCTCCGCGTGATGCGCAAGCACCGCGACGCGGCCTACAAGATCAACGGGCGCCCCGGCGAGAACTCGACGCGCGATCCGAACGAGGTCTGCCCGGAGTACCTGCTCAGCGCCGCGCAGCAGGACTGGGACGAGGCGGTGCGCCTCGGCGAGCAGTTCGGCTATCGCAACGCGCAGACGACCGTGCTCGCGCCGACTGGCACCATCGGCCTGCTGATGGACTGCGACACCACGGGCATCGAGCCGGACTTCGCGCTCGTGAAGTTCAAGAAGCTCGCGGGCGGCGGCTACTTCAAGATCGTCAATCAGTCGGTGCCGGGCGCGCTCGAGTCGCTCGGCTACTCCAAGGCAGAGGTCGCGGCGATCGTCGCGTACGTCACGGGCACCAACACCTTCACGGGCGCGCCGCACCTCAACCGGCGCGGGCTGCTCGACCGCGGGCTCAACGACCGCGAGATCGACAAGGCCGAGGGCGCGCTCGCGGGCGCGTTCGACGTCTCGCTCGCGCTCGCCCCCTGGGTGATCGGCAAGGAGGCGTACGACCGCCTCGGCATCGACCAGAGCACGCTGAGCAAGCCGGGCTTCTCGCTGCTCAAGCACTTCGGGCTGACGCAGGCGCAGACGGATGAGCTCAACGATCACATCGTCGGTCGCATGACGATCGAGGGCGCGCCGCACCTGCGCGCCGAGCATCTGCCGGTCTTCGACTGCGCGAACCGCTGCGGCAAGCACGGGCAGCGCTACCTCGCGCCGATGTCGCACGTCCGCATGATGGCGGCCGCGCAGCCGTTCCTGTCGGGCGCGATCTCCAAGACCGTGAACCTGCCGAACGACGCGACGGTCGAAGAGGTCGCGAACGTCTACATGGAGGGCTGGAAGCTCGGCCTGAAGGCGGTCGCGCTCTACCGCGACGGCTGCAAGGCGTCGCAGCCGCTCAACACCTCGAACGAGGACCAGAAGGACGACGCGGGCGACAAGCAGACCGCGAAGAACACCGCCGACAAGGCGGGCAAGAAGCCCGTCAAGGACCTGCCCGCCGACGTGCAGCTCGTCGCCGCGCAGCCCGCGATGGCGCAGACCGTGGCGAGCCTACCGCTCAAGCCCGAGCGCGAGACGGCCAACCCGCCGAAGACCAACCGTCATCGCCTGCCGAAGAAGCGCACGGGCTTCACGCAGGAGGCGCGCGTCGCCGGACACAAGATCTTCCTGCGCACGGGCGAGTACGAGAACGGCGCGCTCGGCGAGATCTTCATCGACATGCACAAGGAGGGCGCCGCCTTCCGCTCGCTGATGAACTGCTTCGCCATCAGCGTCTCGATGGGCCTGCAGCACGGCGTGCCGCTCGAGAGCTACGTCGAGCAGTTCACGTTCACGCGCTTCGAGCCGCAGGGCATGGTGGACGGGCACCCGAACATCAAGCTCGCGACCTCGATGATCGACTACGTGTTCCGCGTGCTCGGCGTCGAGTACCTGCGCAGGTACGACCTCGCGCACGTACCTCCGACGGAGGAGCAGATGAACCCGACCGACGTCGGAGGCCCGTCGGAGACGCAGAGCATCCCGCCGGCGGCGCTCACAGAGCCCGCGCCGCAGCAGGCGCTGCGCTTCGAGGCGGAGGCGATCGGGCACAAGCCCGACGCACACACCAGCGCCAACGCGCTCGACGTGCAGCTCAGCTCGATGATGGGCGACGCGCCGATGTGCGACGGCTGCGGGCACATCACGGTCCGCAACGGCGCTTGCTACAAGTGCCTGAACTGCGGCAACTCGATGGGCTGCTCCTAGTCGCCCTCGGGCCTCCTCTTGAGCGCGTAGTAGACGGCGACGGCGCCTCCGACGAGGCCGCCGCCGCCGACGACTAGGCCGCAGCAGAGGCTGGCGATGATCATGAGCTCTCCGACGCCGATACCCATCATGGGTGGCAGCGTAGCGTGAGGGCTCGAGGCTCGCCGCCTCTCGATTGCGCGTGAGCCTGCGCTGTGCGCTCGCGAGGGCGCTCGGTTTGCGTGGCGCGGGGGTGCCGCGCAATTGATCGCGATGGCGAGCTTCGTCCCCGACCACACGAAGTGGCCATTCGAGCCCGGCGCGGGCCCCTTCGGCATCAAGGGGACCATCTACAAGCGGCACCTCGAGTACGTCGCCGAGGTCGTGCCGGGCGGGGTCGCCGCATCGCTGCGCGGGCTCCCCGACGCGCGATACGTGCGGTTCTTCGAGCAGCAGTTCCTCGCCGCGAGCTTCTACGACATCTTCCCGCTGCTGGTCGCCGCGGGGCCTTGCGCGGCGCTGATGAACACCACGGCGCACGACTTCGTCGCGGCGCGCGCGCGCAATCAGGCGCCGAAGGACCTCAACGGCGTCTACCGCTTCTTGCTCGCGATGGTGCCGACGAGCTCCGTCGCGCGGCGCCTGCCGCAGCTGATCCAGCAGATCCTCAACTTCGGGACGGTCGAGGTGCTGCGCGACGAGCCGGGCTCGATCAGCGCCGCCCTCGTCGGGCTGCCGGAGGCGGTCGTGCCGTGGTTCAGCGTCGTCATCAACGCCTACGGCGAAGAGGCGCTGCGCACCTCGGGCGCGAAGACGGCGTCGATGGTCATGAAGCCCGGCGACGTCGTCGGCTCGAAGCACGGCGTGCCCGTCTGCCGCTCTCCCGTCGAGATTCGCTGGACCTGAGCGCGGTCGCTCGACGCGCGACGGCAGCGAGCGCGGCGCGGCGGGATGGGGCGCGCTCCAAGTCGCTCTGATATGCTCCGCGGCCATGCCGTGTTTGAAGTCGGTGCAGCCGCAGGGTCGTCCGAAGATCTTCCCGATCTACAAGAAGATCACGTCCATCGGCCGCGCAGCCGGGAACGACGTCGTGCTCGAGCGCCCCTCGGTCGCCGAGTACCACTGCCAGATCATCTTCGACGGGCGCGACTTCAACCTCAACGAGCTCGACCGCGACGGCGAGCTGCAGATCAACGCGAAGAAGAAGCGGCGCGGCAAGCTCGAGCACAACGATCGCCTGCTCGTCGGGGACGTCGAGCTCGTCTTCAGCGTCTACGACGAGTCGCTCGGGCAGAGCGAAGGACACGGCGCAGAGCCCGATCCCGGGCACGGCGCGGAGCTTGCGGGGCTGCACCAGCTCTACGAATTCTCGCAGCGCCTGATGGAGATCAAGGATCTGCACGAGCTGCTCGGCGCGCTGCTCGACGCGGTCATCGAGGTCACGCACGCGGGCAAGGGCTTCGTCATCCTGCTCGACGAGGCGGAGCCTCGCGTCGCCGTCGCGCGCAACGTCGCGCAGCAGAACATCCCCGACGCCGTGCGGCAGCTGAGCGACTCGATCCTCGCGAAGGTGATCGAGACGCGCCGCCCGCTGATCGTCTCGGACGCGCTCAACGACTCGATGTTCCGCGGCGCCGAGAGCGTGATGAACCTGCGGCTCTGCTCGGTGATGTGCGCGCCGCTGATCGCGCAGGGGCAGCTGCTCGGCTTGCTCTACGTCGGCAACGACAACGTCGTGAACCTCTTCGAGGAGACGTCGCTCGACGTGCTCACGGTGTTCTCCGGGCAGGCGTCGCTGATCCTGCAGAACGCGCTCCTGCTCGATCACCTCAAGAGCGATCGCGACAGCATGAAGCAGCAGCTCGAGACGCGGCGCTTCGGGGACATCATCGGCACCTCGCCCGTGCTGCTCGAGGTCTTCCGCAAGGTCGAGAAGGTCGCCGGCACCGACATCAGCGTGATGATCACGGGCGAGACGGGCACCGGCAAGGAGCTGATCGCCCGCGAATTGCACCGGCGCAGCGGCCGCGCGAACGGGCCCTTCGTCGTCGTCAATTGCGGCGCGATCCCCGAGAACCTGATGGAGTCGGAGCTCTTCGGGCATGTGCGCGGCGCGTTCACGGGGGCCGTCGCGACGCGGGTCGGCAAGTTCCAAGCGGCGAATGGCGGGACGCTCTTCCTCGACGAGATCGGGGAGCTGCCGCTGCAGTTGCAGGTGAAGCTCCTGCGCGCGCTGCAAGAGCGCACCGTGACGAAGGTGGGCGACACGAAGGCGGAGCGCGTCGACATCCGCGTGCTGGCCGCGACGCACCGCAACCTCGAAGAGGCGATCAAGACGGGGCAGTTCCGCGAGGACCTCTACTACCGCCTCAACGTCGTGAACCTGCACCTGCCGCCGCTCCGCGAACGCGGCGAGGACCTCGCGGTCTTGGCGAAGTTCCTGCTCGACAAGTACACGAAGGAATTCGGCTCGAAGGTCAAAGGCTTCACGCCGAACGCGCTGATCGCCGTCAACAAATACGACTGGCCCGGCAACGTTCGGCAGATGGAGAACCGCATCAAGAAGGCGATCGTCCTCTGCGACAAGACGCTGATCGGGCCCGAGGACCTCGACCTCTCGCCCGAGGCGATCTCGCCGATCCTGACGCTCACGCAGGCGCGCGAGGAGTTTCAGCGCCGGTACATCCTCGAGGTCCTCGAGCGCAACAACGGCAACCGCACGAAGACCGCGCGCGACCTCGGCGTCGATCCGCGGACGATCTTTCGCTACCTCGAGCGCGAGGGCGACGCGCCTGAGCCGGGGGAGCCGGCGAGCGAGACCTGAGCGCGGGAGGCGCGCCGGCGGCGACGAGCGCGGGAGCGCCGGGGCAAACTGCGCCGCGGGGGTCTGACAGCGATGTCAGGGATCGAGATGACGGCTCGCGCGAAACGGCTTAGATTCGTCGAGATCGGCGGTGGCCTGGTGATTGCTTCGTCTCTCGGCAAGATGCTTACCCTCGCGTGCGCCGCGGCAGTACTGCCGGCGTGCCTGATCACGGAACGCAAGGACTACCGCGAGGCGCCGAGCCTGCCGCCGTCGATCGTGACACCGGCGACTGCAACGCTCCCGCTCGACCGCGTCATCGTGCTCGAGGACGTCGGCGGGGCCGACGGCGGGGTCGGGGAGCTGCGCTTCGACGTCATCGTGCGGGAGCCGAACGTCAGCGATCACGTCGAGGCGCGCGTCTTCGTCAACCGCCCGGCGGCGGTCACGCAGGACGCGTTTCCGTACCTGAAGTCGATCGATCAAGTCCCGACGAACCTGACCTCCGCGCGCCCGAGCGAGCGCCCCTACGCGTTCGTCGTCGACGCGACGGGCTTGAACCCGGTGGGCTGCAACAAGATCGAGCTGATCGTCGCGAGCGGCTTCATCGGCAGCATCACGCCGCTCGACGCGAGTGAGTCGGCGCGCGTCGTGTGGTGGGCCGGGCCGCGCGGCGCCGACCTGGCGGCGTGCCCATGAGCCGCGCGGGCGCGCTTCGGACTGGGTTGCTCGGGGCGCTCGTGCTCGCGGGCAGCGCCTGCAGCTTCGTGATGGACGCCTCGCCCGGCGCGACGAACCGTTGCACGGCGAGCACCGACTGCCGCGGCGCCGTGTGCGACCCGGCGCGCGGGATCTGTGTGGCTCCGGGTGGCGGACCGGCGCTGCGCATCGGGCTGGAGATCGCCGTCCCGAGCGCCGCGGGGACGAGCGCCTCGGTGAGCGCGGTCGCGCCGTTCGTCGTGGACGCGACGCACCCCCTCGACCTGCGCTCCTGCGCCTCCGCGGGCTCGTCGATCTGTATCCCGGAGACCGTGATGGTGACCGGTTGGCTGCGGCGCGCCGACGGCACGCCGGTGGACGCCGACGTGGTGTTCGTCCCGGCGTCGGTGATCCCCGGCCGCAACGCGCCGACGGTGACCGTGTCTGCGCATGATGCCTCGGTCGCGCTCGGCGGCGTGGACTACGACTACATCGCCGACCTCGCGGGCCGCGTGCGCTACGACGTCCTCGTGCGACCGCGCGGAACCGACGCGGACACGCTCCCGCCGATGCGCCTGCCCGCGCCGGTCGAGGCGCCCGCGAGCGGTACGCTCGTGGTGTCCCTGACGTATCCGGAGCTGCTCGCGACGCAGAGCGGCGTGCTGATCGACGCGGCGTATCTCCCGCTCGCGGGCGTCACCGTGCAGGCGATCGACCCGGACCACGGCGGCGCGGTCGTCTCGACGACGGCGCTCAGCGGCGACGACACCGCGCCCGATGGACCTGGCTCGTTCACGCTGGTCCTCTCCCCGAACACGACGCGCTATGTGCTGCGCGTCGGCGGCGTGACGCTCCCCGGCGAGGCGCCCTCGCCCGCCTACGACGTCGACCCGATGTATCTCTTCCCCGATGCGCTCGGGCGCGCGCAGGTGCTCGTGCCGCAGCTGCGCACGATCGCCTACGAGGGCTCGGTCAACGTCGAGGGCGACGCGCTCGCGCGGGTCGAGGGCGCGACGGTCGAGTTCCGCGCCTCGGAGCTGCTCGACGTCCGCACGGGCGCGACGGGCGTGTACCGCACGACGCCCGTGACGACGGGCGCGGATGGCAGCTTCCAAGCGCTGCTGGTGCCGGGCACCTACGAGGTCGTCGTTCGCCCGCCGTCGACGGAGACGGCGGCGAAGCTCGGCGTCTACGCGACGAGCTTGACGATCTCCGACACGACGCCGGACGTGCTCGCGGGGCAGGCGTTCGAGCTCCCTCCGCGCTTCACCTACGGCGGCTCGGTGACGACCGCCGACGGTCGGCACATCGCGGGGGCGAGCGTGCAGGCGAGCGCGCGCGGCGTCGATCCGACCGGCGGGCTCGAGCTCGCGATGCGCTTCAATCGGACGAGCACCACCTCGAGCGACGACACCGGCGCCTTCACGATGCCGCTCGATCGCGGGCTCTACGACCTCGCCGTCAAGCCGCCGATGGGCAGCGGCTTCCCGTGGGTCATCGTGCGCGACGTCGAGATCCACTCGACCATCGGCAGCTTCGTGCGCGAGGTCGTCTTCGACGCGCCCGTGGCGCTCGGCGGCACGCTGATCGGGGCGCACGAGCAGCCGATCGAGGGGGCGGAGATCCGCGCCTACGCGCTGATCGACGTGCCCGACCTCGGGCAGCGCTCGGTCGAGGTCGCGCGCGCGACGAGCGCCGCCGACGGCAGCTACGAGCTGCTGCTCCCCGCGCGCCTCGAGTAGCCCCGCTCACCGGGGGGAGCTCAGCCCGCGGACGCGCGCGCTCGGGGGCGCAGCGCCATCCAGCCGATCAGCGCCACGGCGAGCCAGCCGGGCCAGTCGCCGACGGACTCGTAGAGCGTGCGCCCGCGGAGCATCGCGACCTCGGCGTGCAGGCTCGCGCGCACGAAGACGCCCGAGTGCGTGACGACGCGCCCGACGGGGTCGATGACGCCGCTGACGCCGCTGTTGGTCGAGCGCACGAGGAAGCGGTGGTGCTCGACGGCGCGGAGCTTGGCGAGCGCGAAGTGAATCCAAGGCTCGGTCGTGTCGCCGAACCAGACGTCGTTCGTCACGTTGACGATCAGCTGCGGGTCGCTGTCCATCGCGCGGCGGACGAAGCCGGGGAGCACGTCCTCGTAGCAGATCAGCGTCGCGATCGTGTACCCGCGGAACGGCAGCGCGCGGACCTCGTGCGACGGCGTGAAGTGCCCGCTGTTCTTGGAGATTTGGTAGAGAAACGGGAAGGTCTCGCCGAGCGGGAGATACTCCCCGAAGGCCAGCAGATAGTTCTTGTCGTACGTGCCGCGGATCGTCCCGTGCTCGTCGGTGATGAAGGCGGTGTTGTAGTGCCGCTCTTGCCCGTCGACGCGCCGGCGCGAGAGCCCGCCGAAGAGCACGGGCGTCGTGACGTCGCCGAGCACGTAGTCGCGCACGTTGCGCACGCGCTCCGGGATGAAGTAGGTGAACGCGCTCTCGGGCCAGACGAGCAGATCGGGGTGCACGGTCTGCTGCAGCTCGAGGCTCTGATCGATGTGCCGGATCTGCCCCTCGAGCGGGTTCTCGCGGCGCTCGGCGAGGCCCATATTCGCCTGCACGAGGCCCACGACGAGCTTGGGCGCGCGGGCGACCTCCGCGTCGACGGCGTGCACGCGAAACGCCCCGTAGCCGAGCACGAAGGCGGCGTAGAGCGCGGCGGCGAGCGGGGCCTTCCACGGGAGCGGGCGGGCGCGCGTGACGAGCGCCTGCGCAAGCTCGTAGACCGCGCCGCTGACGATGACGGCGAGCGCGGTCAGCAAGAGCGGCCCGCCGAGATCCGAGACCTGCAGGACGAGCGGGAGAGCGTGGAAACTCGCGCCGTAATAGAAAGGGAAGAGCAGCGGGTAGAGGAACTCGCACGCGAGGAGCGCGGCGACGGCGGCGAACGTCGGGTTCCAGCCGCGGTCGCGCGCGCGGCTCCAGAGCCAAGCGGCGAGCGTGAAGGAGCCGGCGGTCCACAGGTTGAGCACGCTCGCGAAGACGGCGCAGAGCCAGAACGGGAAGCCGCTGAACAGGTTCAGCACGTGCATCAGCCAGTAGTAGCCACCCCAGCTCATCACGAAGCCGAACAGCGTCCCGACCGCGAGCACGCGGCGCGCGCGGCCGAGCGGCGCGCCTTCGGTGCGCGCGAGCTCGAGCGCGGCGAAGAGCGGCGCGAAGGCGACGAGCGCCAGCGGCCAGAGATCGAAGCCGGCGAAGCCGAGGAAGGCGAACACGCCGCCGAGCACGGCGAGCGCGTAGGGCAGCGCGCGACGCGCGAGCGGGGCTCGCGGAGCGCTCACGGCGGGGGGCGCGGGGGCTCGGGGCGGGCGGTCCGTGTCGGCGTCGGGCGGGTCAGAGCGCGAGGGCTTTTTTGACCTTGGCAAGCAGCTGATCGGCCGTGAAGGGCTTGGTCATGTAGTGACGCGCGCCCGAGTTGATGCCGGCGATCACGTCACGGGGCGCGGCCTTGGCGGTCACGATGACGACGGGGATCTTGCAGGTCAACGGGTCGGCCTTCAGCTGCTTGGCGAGCTGAAGGCCGTCCATGCGCGGCATCATCACGTCGGTCACGACGACGTCGGGCACATAGCCCTTCTTGATGACGGCGAGCGCCTCGAGGCCGTCGCGCGCGATCTGCACGGAGCCGAGCGTCGCGAGGAGGCGGGACTCGAGCGTGAGCACGTCCGGATCGTCCTCGACGATCAGTATCTTGACTGAGCGCGTCGTCGCCGCCGCGCCGCTCATAGAGTCACCTGGCTCATCATCGGGCCTCGCTCGGGGCGGAGAGCGGCCACGGCTTCGCGTCCTCGATGAGGAAGTTGGGGAGGTCGTCGTCGACGGCGTAGAAGACCGCGCACGAGGCGCACGCGAAGCCCGAGGGGGCTTTGTGCTGCTGCAGCGCGCCGCGGCACTTGGGGCAGCGAAGGAGAGCGACGAACTCTGGGTCGAGCGACATGGGACGCACAAGCTAGCACCCAGGGCAGCGCGTTCAAAGCTGCGCGCGCGCGCTAGGTCAGCGGTGGGCCGCCGCGATCGAGTCGTGCAGCACGTCGAGCAGGCGCTCGAGGTCGGCGTCGGGCGTGTTGAGGGGCGGCGTGACGTAGACGGTGTCCCCGAGCGGCCGGAGGTAGGCGCCGCGCAGCAGCGCCTCGTCGTAGACGCGCCAGCCCGCCTGACCGCCGTAGCCACCGGCGCCGAGGTCGGCCGCGCCGATCATGCCGAGCGAGCGCGTGCGCACGACGCCAGGGAGCGCGGCGATGCGGGCAAAGCCGCGCGCGATCAGTTGCTGCTTGTGCTGCACGCCACCGAGCACGTCCTCGTCGCGGAAGATGGCGAGCGTCTCGAGCGCGACGGCGGCGCCGAGCGCGTGGCCGCAGAACGTGTGCCCATGCATCAGCGCGCGCGCGCTGCCGCCGGAGAAGCCCTGCCAGAGCCTGTCGGTCGCGAGCGTCGCGGCCATCGGCAGCGCGCCGGCGGCGAAGCCCTTGGCCGTGCAGAGGAGGTCAGGCGTGACGCCCGCGTGCTCCGACGCCCACATCCGGCCCGTGCGGCCGTAGCCCGTGAAGACCTCGTCGCAGATGAGCAGAGTGTCGGCGCGCGTGGTCGCGTCGCGGAGCCGCCGGAGCAGCGCCGCGGGCCAGACGCGCATCCCCGCCGCGCCTTGCACGAGCGGCTCCACGACGACCGCCGCGATGCGGTCGGAGTCGCGCGTGAGCTCCTGCTCGACCGCCTCGACGAGCCGCTCCCAGCCCGCCGCGTCGTCGCCCGGGTCGGGCGCGTGCATCACGTCGAAGAGCAGCGGGCCGAAGAGCGCGCGGAACGCGGCGACGCCGCCGAGCGCGACCGCGCCGAGCGTGTCGCCGTGAAACGCGCCAGCGAGCGAGATGAAGCGGGTGCGCGCGGGGCGCCCGTTCTGCGCCCAGTATTGGTGCGCGAGCTTCACGGCGACCTCGACGGCGGTCGAGCCATCGTCGGAGAAGTGCACGCGCACGAGCCCCGGCGGCGCGACCTCGACGAGCCCCTTCGCGAGCAGCGCCGCGGCGACGTTCGTCGCGCCGCCCATCGCCGCGTGCTCGAGGTGCTCGAGCTGCGCGCGGATCGCGCGCACGATGCGCGGGTGTCGGTGACCGAGCGCGCTCGTCCACCACGAGGCGTTGCCGTCGAGCAGGCGACGCCCGTCGGCGTCCTCGAGCCACGCGCCCTCAGCCGCCACGATGACGAGCGGTGGACGCGTCGCGTGCTCGTCCGCCGACGTGTAGGGCGGCCAGACGTGGGCGCGATGCAGGGCGACGAGGTCGTCGCGGGTCATGCCCTCGGGGAGCCGCACGCGCGGTTTCTAGCATGGGCTTCGTAACTTTCTCGGATCCCAGACGTCTATCCGCAGAGACGCGCCACAGCGAACCGCGGGAATGAGCCAGGCCGCTCGGCGGTTGGCTCCAAGACCGAGCGATTCATTTCACGCCCCGACGCGACGGCGGGGCACACGAGGAGCGACCATGGCGGAGCGGAGGGGAGACGAGAAGCTGCGGATCGTCCCGCTCGGTGCCGTGGGGCCCGAGACGGTCGCGGAGGTCGCGCACGCGCTGCGCCGGCTGATGCGGGCGCCGGTGGAGATCGTCGCGCCGCGGCGAGTGCTGGACAGTCGCCCCGAGGCGCTGCTCGCGCGCGTGGCGGAGCGCGCCTCGGAGCGCTCGAGCGCCGCCGTGTCCTTCGGCATCGTCGAGTCCGAGGTGGAGACCGCGTCGTTCAGCGAAGACCGCGAGCACGGCTCTTATGTGCTCACGCTCCCGCTGCAACGCGCCGCGAACGCGATTGGGCGCGCGCTCGAGCGGGCCTACGCCGTGATGAGCGGCGAGACGCTGCCGCACGCAGCCTGAGCCCCTGCGCTCGGAGCGCGACGAGGCTTCAGGCGAGCGAGCGAGCCGTACTCAGAGGGGCGGAACGCTGACGCGATGGGCGACGTGTCCGACGAAGAACGGGCCCATCTTCTCGATGTACTGCGAGGTCTGGACCGTCTTGCGCATCGACTGAACGACGTGCGAGAGCGGGTGCAGCTCCTTGCCGAGCAGCCCGATGACGAAGTCGTTGTCGTGCGTGTCGAGGCCATGACACGCGAGGCGCACGTCGTGCGCGAGCTCCGCCTGCCCGTACGCCATCCCGATCTGCGCGTGCTCTCGGAGCGCGAGCCCCTGCGCCTGCGCGTCGAGGCGCGCGAACGCGCCGCCGCGGCGCAGCGGGTACCAGATCGCCCACTCGAGCGGCTCGCTCATCACGTTCTCGATCGGTCGCTCGAGCAGCGACCACGCGAGCTGCGGCTCGTGCCCGGTCGAGTAGGTGCGGCCGAGCATCGTGAACTCGGGGCGCAGCTTGAGCCTGTTGAGCGCGGGGCCGAGCACCTTCCGCACGTGCGTGACGAAGTGCGTCGGGTCCTCGCTCCAGGTGAGCAAGGCGAGGCCGCGCGGGTCGTTGACGTCGTCGTAGAGGACGGCAGGCACGCGATCGTGCAGCAGCTTCGCGGCGAGGTCGCGAGAGAGCGCCGCGGCGTCGTTCGCCTCGCGCGCCTGAAACACCAGGAGCT
>CAIUAC010000104.1 GCA_903896985.1 uncultured Sandaracinus sp. | reverse complement strand
TGCAGGGGAGCTACTTTGCGCACGTCCAGCCAGTTCCGAACGATTGGTCTCGCCCTGAGCGTCTCGCTCACGATGTCGATGGTCGCAGCCTGCGGCTCGCCGAAGACACCCGTGGCGCCGGCTCCGGATGGCGGAGGGCCGACGCCGTGCGCGACCGAGGCGGACTGCGCCACGGATGAGGCGTGCACGGACCACGTCTGCACGTTCTTCTGTCGGGCGGACACGGCCTGCACGGCGGCCGAGTACTGCGTCACCGCGACGGGCGCGTGCGCTGCGCGCGAGTGCGACGTGACGCCGGACTGCGACGCGGGCTTCGAGTGCGCGCACTTCGTCTGCGTCCCGGTCGACCCGCTCTGCGTCCCGGGGGAGTCGAGCTGCAGCGGCGGTGGCACCGCGGTGCTCACCTGCAGCGCGGACGGCACGATGCAGACGCCGGAGACGTGCGCCGCGGACTCGACGTGCCTGGCCGAGGGCACGACCGCGCGCTGCGTGTTGCTGTTGTGCACGCCCGACGAGGTCGCGTGCGCGGACGATCACACGACGTTCACCTGCGACGCGACGGGCACGGCGCGCGTCGACGCTCCGTGCGCCGCGTCGGAGTACTGCGACGCGGGCGTCTGCCTGCCGCAGGCGTGTGTGCCCGGGAGCGCGCAGTGCTCCGCCACGGGCGAGCGCGAAGAGTGCGACGCGCGCGGCGCGGCGTACGTGGCCACGGCGTGCGGGGCGACGCAGGCGTGCCGCGACGGCGTGTGCGCCGAGCAGATCTGCGCGCCGAACGTGGCGCGCTGCGTCGCCGGGAGCCTGACCGACCGCGAGGTCTGCGACGCGGATGGGCTCGCGTACGTCTCGACGCCGTGCAGCGCCGCGAAGTCCTGCAGCGCTGGCGAGTGCGTGGCGCGCGTCTGTGAGCCCGACGTGCCGGCCTGCGACGGGGCGTCGGCGAGCCACCTCTGCGAGCCCGACGGCCTCGCGTACGGGGCGTCCGTCTCGTGTGGCGGTGGCGCGAGCTGCACCTCGGCGACCGGGCTCTGCGGCGCGTGGCTCTGCACGCCCGGCAGCACGACGTGCGTGCCGGGCTCGAACACGCAGCGCGTCTGTGACGCTGACGGACTCGGCACCACCGACCTCGCGTGCGGCGCGAGCACGACGTGCAACGCCGGGCTTTGCACCGCGTGGGCTTGCACGCCGGGCACGTTCTCGTGCCTCGACGCGAACTCGCGGCGCAGCTGCAACGCAGACGGCCTCGACTCGAGGAGCGCGGCCTGCACGGGCTCGGCGACGTACGGCTACTCGTGCACGGGCTCGGGCGCCTGCAGCGAGCGGGCGTGCATCCCGGGCACCGATGGACCCGTGTGCGCGAGCGCGACCGCGCGGCAGGTCTGCAACAGCGACGGCTTCGGCTTCTCGACCGTGGCGTGCGACCCGACCGAGAGCTGCGCCGCGGGCGTGTGTCAGACGCGCATCTGCGCGCCGGGGACCTCGCGCTGCGTCGGCGGCAGCCTCACGGGCCGCGAGGTCTGCGCGTCGAACGGCTTGAGCTGGACGGCGACCCCGTGCTCGGGCACCGAGACGTGCAGCGCCGGGAGCTGCGCGCCCCACGTCTGCACGCCGAGCGCCTCGAGCTGCGTCGGCACGACAGGGAGCCGCACCTGCGACGCCGACGGGCTCGCCTATGGCGCCACGAGCGCGTGCGCGATGGGCCAGAGCTGCACGGCGACGACGGGGCTCTGCGGCGCGTGGGCCTGCACGCCCGGGAGCTCGACGTGCCTCGCAGGGTCGAACACGCGGCGCGTCTGCGACGGCGATGGGCTCGGCTACTCGAGCGTGCCCTGCGGCGCCAGCACGACCTGCAGCGCCGGCTTGTGCGCGCCCTGGGCTTGCACGCCGGGGACGTACTCGTGTCTCGACGTGAACACTCGGCGTGTCTGCAACGCGGACGGACTCGACTCCACGAGCGTCTCCTGCGCAGGCCCGGCCGCGAACGGATACTCGTGCACGGGCGCGGGCACGTGCAGCGAGCGCCTGTGTCTACCGGGCAGTGACGGCCCCGTCTGCGCGAGCGCGACGGCGCGCCAGGTCTGCAACGCGGACGGCTTCGGCTACGCGACGGCCGCGTGCGCCGGGACCGAGAGCTGCGCCGCGGGTGTGTGCCAGACGCGCATCTGCACGCCGGGGACCTCGCGCTGCGTCGGCGGGAGCCTGACCGGGCGCGAGGTGTGCGCGTCCGACGGACTGAAGAGCCGTAGAACAAAGCCCCGCGCCACTGGTGAAGGGACGCGACAGCGTCGAGCTCCGGCTATAGGGCGGGGCCTTGTGCCCCGCCGAGCGCTCGGTCTGGCCACGACGGTTCTCGATGCGCGGAGGGGCTTCGATTTTTTCGCGGGACTGTTCGGTATCGCTGGCCGCAAGGCGGCGCTCGAAGGTCGAGAAACGCGGGTGCGGCGCGGAAAGTTCCGCGCATCGGGTGGTCAACATGAACGCCGCGTTCACGAGACCGAAGCGCGCTCGAGCAGCGCGCAGGCGTCAGCGAAGCAGTGCGGCAGCGTGTTGCAGCAGATTCGAGGAGATGGCCGCGAGCAGCGCCATGCTCGTGATCTTTGTTGCTCCTCGTAGCAGGAACTGGCTGACGCCGTGATGAGTGCGCAGATGGGCGTTGCTGAGCTCACATAGGCTGGCGCGTGCGCGATACAACTGCTTGGCCTCGTCAGTCTTCATGCGCTCGTGCCACGCGACAATGGCAGGGTCGGCGTCTACATGCGCGCCCGATTTCTGTTGTCGCTCGGGCACGGCAATCAGCACCTCGACGCCTCGTTCTGTCGCTTCGCGAATGCAGTCGTGAGCCGCGTGATTGGCGTCGGCCATGAGCACCTTGGGCAACTCGCCGGTGCGCCGCTCGATTTGGTCGAGCATCGGCGTGATCGAATTCATGTCGCTTCCGAGGTTGGTCACGAGCACGCCCACGATGGTGCGAGGACCGCCGAGCGGCGAACCAGCCGTCGCCATTTGCACGTTGTAGGCGGGACGGAAGCCGCCGTCGGCCATCTTCATCACGCGCGCCTCGGCGTCGGTGGTCGATGCGCGGGCAAACTCCTTTGCGGAGGGTTTGCGCTGCTCCTGTAGCTGCACGACCGTCGTGATCGCCTCTTCTACGCGACGCTGGAAGTCACGCGCCCCCGCTTCACGACTCACCTTCTGCGCGAGGGTCAGCTCAGGGTCGTCCGCCTGCGAGAGCACCGCTTTCAGATGCAGGGCAGCCTGCTCACGACACTCCAAGAGCGAGCCATATGTGCGAAATGACGGCGCCGTCGCGGCTGCGCGGATACGAATCCCGTCCTGCGCAGCCAGGTCGAGCGACAGCAACCCTTTGTGCATCAGCGCGGCGAGAATGTCGGTCATCAGCTGGTCGAGCGCCCCGCCGTGCTCGACGCGGAACGCGGACAGCGTGTGATGACCCACCGACAGGTCGCCGACGATCCAGCGATACGCGGTGTCGCTCGCAACCCGTCGCTCGACCTCACGCGCGCTGCCGATGCCCTCGGAGATCGCGTACAGCCACAGCACGAGTTTCATCCGCGGCGACAGCGTCTTGCGCCCGACCGTGCCCTCGACGGCCTTGACCCCAGCGAGAAACAAGCCGAGCTCGAGCGTGCCGGTCACGTCCCACAGGATCCGCGCCCGATGCGTCGGCTCGAGCGCGTCCTCCGGCATCTCGAACCGGATCACACCCTGATTGCGCCGCGGCTCTTGAACGCGCGGCTTGCCCTTCGAGTCGTCGCTCATGCGCCCACAACCCGCGAGACCCCTCGGCCATTTCCGTCACCGGGCATTGATCGACAGGTCTTGAGCTTGGGCGGCGGGATTTCAGAATCGTCTGGGGCAAGCTGAGCTTGGGCGGCGGGCGAGTACATGCGCTCGTCCCCCGACC
>CAIUAC010000103.1 GCA_903896985.1 uncultured Sandaracinus sp. | reverse complement strand
TCTTCGTCGGCCTCGTCGCGCTCGGCACCGCCGCCGACCTCGCGCACGCCGCGGCGCCCCTCGCCGTCGGCTTCTTCGTGTTCGTTGGGATCTTCAATCTCTTCGTGATCTCCCAGTTCTGGGCTTTCGCCAACGACCTCTACTCGGAGAGCGAGGGCAAGCGGCTCTTCGGCATCGTCGCGGTCGGCAGCGCGGTCGGCGGTATCGTCGGAGCGCAGACGGCCAAGCGCTTCTTCGACGCGACGGCCGAGGGCCGCCTGATGTTCGTCGCCGCCGGCTTGCTGCTCGGCGCGCTCGCGCTGACTTGGCTCGCGAACCTGCGCGAGTCGCGTCGCCCGCGCGCAGCCGCCGAGCCGGTACCCAGAACCCAGCCCGCGGCGCCGCTCGCCACGCCGGTCGCAGAGGCCGCGCTCGCGCCGGGCGGCGGCTGGGCGATGCTCGCGCGCAGCCGCTACTTCGTGCTGATGGCGCTGATGCTCGTCGTCTACAACTGCGTCAACAGCGTCGGCGAGTTCGTGCTCTCGAGCGGCGTGAAGGCGGCCGCCGCGGCGTCGGGGCAGGTGCCCGAGGCGTACGTCGCCGCGTTCATGGGCGACTTCTTCGGCGGCGTGAACGTCGTGACGCTGCTGCTGCAGCTCTTCGTCGTCTCGCGCGTGCTCAAGTACGCGGGCGTGCGCGTCGCGCTCTTCGTGATGCCGCTCGTCGCGCTCGGCGGCTATCTCTCGATCGGCGCGCTCTTGTCGGTCGCGGTGATCCGCATCGCGAAGACCGCCGAGAACAGCCTCGACTACTCCGTGCAGAACACGACGCGACAGGCGCTCTGGCTCGTCACCTCGCGCGAGGAGAAGTACAAGGTGAAGGCGCTCGTGGACACGTTCTTCGTGCGCCTCGGCGACGTCGCCGCGTTCGGGCTGATCACGCTCGGGCTCGAGGTCTTTCACTTCTCGACGCGCGGCTTCGCGCTCACCAACGTCGCGCTCGTGCTCGTCTGGCTGGCCATCGCCTTCGGCATCGCGCGCGAGCACCAACGACGTAGCCGAGAGGCGCCCCGCACAACCGAAGGAGCGAGCCCATGAGCCCGCGTGATGATGACGAGCGGCCCCCGCCGCGGACGACGAAGCGCCCCCCGAAGAGCACCACGCACGAGGTGCCGGACCGCGACAAGCGGCGGACCTCGCTGACGAGCACCGCGCCCTGGGGCTCGACGATGGTCGCGGGCGACGACGCGATCTCCGAGGTGCTCGCCGACGCGCTCGAGGCCGCGACGCCCGAGGCGCGCGACGCGCTGACGCACGGCTTTCACGCGTATCCCGCGCGCATGCACTCCGAGACCGCGCGCATCGTGCTGCACGCGCTCGCGCCCGAGGACGCGATCGTCCTCGACCCGTTCACCGGGAGCGGCACCGTGCTCATCGAGGCGCGCGTGCTCGGGCTGCGCGCCGCGGGAGTCGACCTCAACCCCCTCGCGCTCCGGCTCGCCGGCGTGAAGTCGAGGCGCGTCGGCCAGCACGCGCGCGCGCGCTTCCTCGAGACGCTCGAGCGCGTCGGCGACCTCTCCGAGGAGCGCGTGCAGAACCGCGTGGCGTCGCTCGCGCCGATCCCGCGCTACGAGGTCAGCTGGTGGGACGGGCACGTCCTGAAGGAGCTCGCGGGGCTCCGCGAGGAGATCGTCGCGGTCGAGGATGACGACGAGCGCGAGGCGCTGTTCCTCGTGCTCTCGGCCATCGTCGTGAAGTTCTCGCGGCAGCGCGCCGACACGGCGGTCGAGAAGGTCGAGCGCCGGATTCGCAAGGGGCTGCCGACGGAGTTCTTCGTCCGCAAGGGGCACGAGCTCGCGGACCGCTGGGCGCGCCTCGATCAGGCGTGCCCCGACGTCTCGCCCGAGCCGCGGCTCTTTCGCGGGGACGCGCGCGACCTGCGCAACGTGCTCGGGCCAGGGCTGCACGCCGACTTCGTGCTGACCTCGCCGCCCTATGGCGGGACCTACGACTACGTCGACCATCACGCGCGCCGCTACGCGTGGCTCGGCATCGACCCGCGCTCGATGAGGGCGAGCGAGATCGGCGCGCGGCGCAACGTCTCCGAGGCCGCCGACGGCGCCGAGCGCTGGGAGACGGAGCTCGGCTTCGCGCTCTCGAGCATCGTCGAGGTGACGCGCCCCGGCGCGCTCGTCGTGCTCCTGATGGGCGATGGCGAGTCGAAGGGCGAGCGCATCGACGCCGACGCGCAGCTCGAGCGCCTCGCGCCCGAGGTCGGGCTCGAGCCCGTGGCGATCGCCTCCTCGCCGCGCGCGGGCGACCGACGCGAGCACCTGATGGCGCTCCGCGTCGTGCCCTAGCGAGCCGGCCGCGCAGCGAGCCGCACGAGAAAATCGAGCCGCTCCGAGGGCAGCCCGCGGGTCGCGAAGGAGCGCAGAGACTCCGCGACGCGGGCGCGGTCGGCGGCGAGGCTGAGCCCGTCCGCGTCGACGCCCTCGATGGCGAGGGTGCGGGCCGCGTCGGCGTTGGGCCCTTCGCGCCGGATGAAGAGGAGCCCGTAATCGTCGAAGGCGACGAGGGCCCAGCGCGGGCTCGAGGCGAGGCGAAGGCGCAGGTTGGGGCGCCCCTGCTGTCGCGCGCGCTCGTTCGGCGAGGTGTACTTCATCAGCGCGAGCTGCACGCCGTAGTGATCGAGGGTCCGGTCCCAGCCAGGCTCCCCGTCGCGCGTGCGCTGGTAGACCTCGCGATAGAACGTCGGCGGGTAGGCGTCGAACGCGGGGTGAAAGAAGACGCGCTCGGCAGGGTAGTGGAGGGCCAAGAACGGGCCCGCCCAGCCGTCCTGTACGAACGCCGGCCCGACGAGGTGCGCGCGGCGCAGGAAGCCGTCGAGCGCGAGCGGCCACGCCTCGGCCGAGAGGATCGGCGCGCTCGGCGGTACGACCACCAGTCGCACCGCGAGCGCGAGGATGCTCAGGCCGAGCACGAAGCGCGGGATGAGTGAGCGCCTCCAGAGCCTGCTCGACAGCACCGCCGCGAGAGGCGCGGCGAACAGCACGGCGAGGTCGACGAAGCGCGCGTACGTGAGGGACAGCGCGACGCCGAACGCGGCCACGGCGAGCGCGCCGAGCGGCAGCGCAGGTGGCGGCGCGGGCCGCGCAGGGGGCTGCGGGGCGGGCGGCGCGTCGTCGCTGGGCTCGAGCAGGCG
>CAIUAC010000102.1 GCA_903896985.1 uncultured Sandaracinus sp. | reverse complement strand
CGGCGGCGGCGGCGGCGGCGGCGGCGGCTCGGGTGGCAACCCCGGCGGCGGCGGCGTCGGAGGCGGCGCGTCCATCGGCATCGTCCTGCTCAGCTCGACGGTCACGCTGCAGAGCGTGCGTTTGCAGACCGTCGGCGGCGGCAATGGCGGCACGGGCGCGGCGGGCGGGGCTGGCGGCGCGGGTGGCAGCGGTGGCGTGGGCGCCGCACCTGCGAACTCGGCTCAGGGCCGCGGAGGGAACGGCGGCGGCGGCGGCGGTGCAGGACCGGGCGGCTGCGGCGGCGGCGGTGGCGGTGGCCCGTCGGTCGGCGTCTGGGGCAACGGGCCCAGCGCGCAATATCGCGAGCTCAGCGCGAGCGTCTTCGTCATCGGCGCGGGCGGCTCGGGCGGCACCTCGTGCGGCACGAGCGGCGCCGCCGGCACCACGACCAACACGCGCGACTCCTACCCGATGTGACTCGGCCCGCGCTGCGCGCGTGACCTCGCGCCGGGCGGCGTCAGAGCTGCCCGGCCTGCGCGCGGCCGACCCAGACGCGGATCTCGCGCTCGATGACCTCGATCGCCTTCGACTTGAACGGGCGCAGCAGGAACGGCACCTCGAGGTCGATCAGGATCTCGCGCGTGCCGAGCTCGATCGTGCCCGTCAGGGTCATGCCCTTCACCGTGAAGCTCGTCTCGGAGCGCTTGTCGGTCAGCCAGCGCATCACCGGGCGGTACTCCGCGAAGCGCTCGGCGTAGGCGGCGAAGGCTTTCTCTGCGGCGGTCTTGGCGAGCTCGGGGCTGAGATCGTGCGGGACGCTGTGCTTCATGTCGCTCCGTGGGCGGCCGAGGTTAGCAGCGGAGCGCACGCTCGCACGAAGGGAATTTGCCGTTCGAGCGCCGCGCCGCCGCGCTCAGCGGCGCCCGAGGCGCAGCGCGTTGAGGACCACGGTGACGGAGCTCATCGCCATCGCGCCCGCCGCGAGCATCGGCCCGCCGAGCGCCGTCAGCAGGCCGAACGCCGCGAGCGGGATGCCGGCGACGTTGTACGCGAAGGCGAAGAAGAGGTTCTGTCGCACGGTGCGCATCGTCTGCCGGCTCGTCTCGATCGCGTCCGCGACGGCGCTGATATCGCCGCGCACGAGCGTGACCGCGGCCGCGTCCGTCGCGACGTCGGTGCCGCCTCCGATCGCGAAGCCGACGTCCGCCGCCGCGAGCGCGGGCGCGTCGTTCACGCCGTCGCCGACCATGCCGACGACCCGACCGCGCGCTTGCAGCGCCTTGATCACCGCGACCTTGTCCTCGGGGCGCGCGCCTCCGCGCACGTTGGCGGGGTCGATGCCGACCTCCCGCGCGACCGAGCGCGCGACCTCCGCGTGATCACCGCTGACGACGTGCACCTCGATGCCGAGCCCACGCAGGCGCGCGACGGCGGCCGCGCTCGTCGCGCGCACCGGATCTCGCACACCGAGCACCGCGACCGCGACGTCGTCGACGCGCACGAGCACGACGCTCCGCGCCTGAGCGCTCAGCGCCGCCCGCGCGGCCTCGACGTCGGGCGCGTCGTCCTTCGGCACCGCGCCGACGAACACGCGCTGCGTCCCGACCGT
>CAIUAC010000101.1 GCA_903896985.1 uncultured Sandaracinus sp. | reverse complement strand
TGCCGCGATGGCTCAGCCGCCTTCTTCGCCGCACCCTTCGCGGACGACGTCGGCTCGTCCGCCTCGTCGAACAGCGGGAGCTGCGCGGGCGGCTCAGTTGGCTTGTTCGCCACGACCTCGGGGAGAGGCGAAGACTCCTTGTTGCAGGACGCCAGCACCGGCTGATCGTGGGTGAGCTCGCGAGTAGATTCACTCCTGCCTCTCCCGCCCAATGCACGAGCTGCACACACTCCCCATCTCCACGTTCATGGAGGGGTATTGGGCGCACTCCGTACATTGCGGGGAGAGGCCCGGAGTGACCGCGACACCGCGCAGCACCGTCTCCTCGGAGCGACGGCGCGCATAGCCGTCTGCACAAAGAACATAAGCAAGAGCGGCACAAGCAGCGGCAACGGCGGACACCGCCGCTCTTCGGCCCATCGTCGCCGTCGGTGCCTGCGCGGGTGCTCGAGGTCAGGCGTACGGCGTGCTCCTCACCACCGCCTCCAGTAGCGGAGGTCGGGTGACGAGCGCAGTACCCGCGCGCTCGACGAGCGACGCCCGCGCATCACGCTTGATCGTCACCGCGTAGAAGCTCGCGAGTGGATGCGCCACGGGCGGCGAGCACGTCACCCGACCGGCGCGGTCACCAGGGACTCCCGCACACGTACGCCGCGCTATCTGACCGCCGCTGCCTCGCGACGATGTGCTCGACCGCGCCGTTGGCCTGCCGCTGCCTCGCGCACGAAGTCCTCCACCACACTGTTTGCCTCCAACTCACCCGGCGGGAACGCGCGCACCGTCGCGTTTGCCTGCCGAGGCCTCGCGGGTGGTGCGTCACACCGTGCGGAGGCTGCGCGGGCCATTTCGCTCGCTGACGCGGCACCTTCGCCGATGCCTCCGGGAGTGCCCGACACGATGCTGCGCACCACCCCGGAGGCAGCCGCGGTCACTCGCCGAGGTCGCGGGCATCGTCGGTGGGCCGGTCGCCGTCACGCCCGTGCGATGCCGGCAGCCACCCGACAGGCAATGCCAGGCACTCGGTGCCGGTCGCGGCCTTCGTGGCGAGGCTGCCGCTGGCAAACGCGAAGGTCGCGGCCTTCGTCGCGAGGCTGCCGCGGGCAAGTTCGACGGTCGGCGCCATCGTCAACCTCTCGAGCGACTCACTCCGACGCGACAGCCGCTCAGAGCCCGCACGCCTGACGCAGGTACGCGAGCACTCCGGCGCACACGCGCTCGCAGAGGTCGAGCACCTCCTCGAAGCCCTCGGGGCCCGACGAGTAGGCATCGGGCACCTCCGCGCCCTCGGGCGCGCAGGCTTCGAAACTGCGTAGCAGTTAGACCTTCGCGCGGTCGGCGTCGCTCGGCGCGAGGCGATGCACCGTGTCCTGCTCCGGTCGCCGGCGCGCCCTTCTGCGGCGGCTCGTGTGGAATGGCTCCTGAGCGGTGCCCGGGTACACGCAGCCCCTTTGGCGGCTCGAGCCTGCAACTGCCATGCATCGGCGTGTCGGACGCGCGCGCCTTCGGGGTGTGCGTCTTCAACGGCGCCGACTGCGACCACATCTGGAGGATGTTTGGGGCCGACGGCGTCGCCATGTACCTCGACACCTGCACTGCGGAGTACGGCGCACCGTGCGCGTGTATGCAGCTCACGGCGGGGCCCGATGCGCCGCTGTCGTACTTCGTCAACGCCGCGACCTGCGTCCGCTACCGTGCGGAGTATCCCGGCAGCGTGGAGTGCCTCGACGCTGCGCGCGCGCCCCTGCCATAGGGCAACACACCGTCGGGGCGCTGCCGCGCCGCCGCTCGTCAGCGCTCTGCGCGCACCGGCGCCTCGGCCCAGAGCGCGCCGCGGAGGTCGCCGAGCGCGTAGCCCGTCGCGCGGTCCTGTGGATACCGATGTACGGAGGAGACTGCGGCGAGGAGGCGAGTGCGCATGGCGGGCTGGCGCGTAAGAGCCGCGCCGGCGAGCGGAGGGTTCGCGGCTTGGCGGGCGGGGCAGCCTCGAATAGGATGATCGGTATGACCGAGCCCAAGGCCAAGGTGACGATGACCATCGATCAAGCGCTGCTCGATCGCGTCAAGGCGCTCGTCGGAGCAGGGAGCACGGCGAGCGTGTCGGCCTATGTCGAGCACGCGATCGGAGCTCAGCTCGCGGCCGAGGCGGCGCTCGACGCCGACCTCGCGGACGCGCTCTTGGCGACGGGAGGTCCCGCGACGCGCGCCGAGCGTGCCCACGCGCGCAAGCTGCTGCGCGGCGCGGCGTGAGAGGGGTCGTCTTCGACACGGGCGCGCTCATCGCCCTCGACCGCGGCGCTCGGGCGGTGCTCGTGCTCGTCGCGGAGGCGCGCCTCGCGAATGCGCCGATCACGGTGCCGGCTGCGTGTGTCGCCCAAGCCTGGCGCGCGCCGTCTCGACAGGTGCGGCTCGGCAAGTTCTTACGCCTTCCGAACGTGCAACTCGTCGCGCTCGATGATGGGGACGCGCGCCTCGTGGGGATGCTGCTCGCGCGCTCGCGCTCACGCGATGTCGTGGATGCGCACGTCGCCCTGTGCGGGCATCGGCGCGGGCAGGTCGTGCTGACGAGCGATCCGACCGACCTTCGCGCGCTCGTCCCGCAGCTGGCGGTGCAGCGCGTCTGAGGTGCGATCGCTGCGACGCGTACACCGGCTGCGGTGGCACATGGCGGGCTGGCGCGTAAGAGCCGCGCCGGCGGGCGGAGAGTTCGCGGCGATGGGGGAGGACGGCGCGAGGGACCAGCGGTGTCTCGGCGTCGTGCGCTTCGAGGGAGCCGCGGCGCGCTACGCTGCGCCTCGATGTCCGACCCGACGGCGCTGCCCGATGATCGCGCTCGCGGCGCGCTCTGCTACCCGGTCGGCGCGCTCTTCGGGCCGGTGCCGATGGTGGTCGTGCTGCGCTTCGCGTCGAGCGCGTTCACGCGGCGCTGCGCGACGCAGGCGCTGCTCGGGTTCAGCGCGCTGCTCGCGTCGGGCGCGCTCGCGCTCTTCGTGATCGTCGGCGGCTTGCTCGCGCAGGGGCTGGTGTACGGGGCGGCGTCGCTCGCGGATGGGCCGGAGGCGCCGCCGCTCGTGCGCGCAGCGGGGCTCGTCGCGGGGCTGCTCGTCTGCGGGACGTACGCAGCGCAGCTCGGCGCGGCGCTGGTCTTCGCGCGGCGCGCGCTCCGCGGGGAGGTGACGCGGTTCCCGCTCGGCGGCGCGGCGCTCGATCGGGCCGCGCTCGCTCAGTGCACGGCGAGCGCGGCGCGGGAGCGGGCGACGAATTCGCCGTCGGGGGCGAGCGCGGGCGCGTAGTCCATCCGAACGCCCGACGCGTCGCTTCTCCATGTGGCAGTCCCCGCTCCATGCACCGCTGA
>CAIUAC010000100.1 GCA_903896985.1 uncultured Sandaracinus sp. | reverse complement strand
GCCGCCGCCCGCGAGCGCGAGCGCCGGGAACGACGCCGAGTCGGAGATCGAGCGAGCCTACCGCCGCATTCGCGGGGGCGATGTCTCGCTCTTCGAGATGAAGAAGCAGCTCGAGCGCGAGTGCATCCTGCGCGCGCTCGACGAGACCAGCGGCAACATCACGCGGGCGGCGCTGCTGCTCGGGATGAAGCGGCCGCGACTTTCGCAGCTCGTCAAGCAGTACGGACTCGCAGTCGCGGGTGAGGCGTGATCATGCACGAATCGTATGAGGGGGCCGTCATGGCTAGGCGTGGGCTGGGACACAGGACGATGGGAACCGGAGCGCTCGGCGCGGCTCTGCTCTGCTTGGCGCTCGGGGGCTGTGCGCTCGGCGCGGCGGACGCGGTCGGAGCGACTACCTCGGACCTCAACTCTGCGCCCGGGGAGGCGCTGCCGCGCGCGGCTTGGCTGAGCGCGGAGGCAGGCTGCGAGGGGCTGCTCGACACGACCGAGCCGCTGCAGGTCATGCTCGCGGAGGGCGAGCCTGAGCTGCGCGTCGTGCTCGTCGATGGGGTCGTGCTCTGCGTCGACTCTGCGAGCGCCGTCGCTGAAGAGCTCGAGGGGAACACGGGCGAGGGCGGAGGCCCGGCCGATCACCTCGGCAAGCTCGCGCGGACCGCGCAGCACGGGACGCTGACCTACCGGACCGGGCTCGTCTCGGGAGACCCTTCTCCGCAGCCGAGCACGCCTCAGACCACCGCGGCGGCGCCTGACACCGCGGCGACGCGCCCCAACGCGGGCGATCCTTCCCCTCAGCCGAGCGACCGCACGCGCCCGAACGCGGGCGACCCTTCGCCGCAGCCGAGCCAGCAGCTCCGCGACACGCTCGACTACTGAGCTGCCAACCACCGTTCCAAGAAGCACGGGTCCAGGCGCTCGCCCGGACCCGTCTCTGTTTCCGTCGTTCGTGCGCGCGGCCGCCGCGCCTCTCTGAGCCCTGCGGACGCCCCGGCGTCAGGGCGCGGGCAGCGTGCAGATCGTGTCGGTGAAGGTCGTCGAGAACGGCGCGCCCGCCTCATCGACGATGCGCACACCCGCCGCATCGACCGCCGTGTCGCAGGCGTAGGGCGTCGCGCGACACGCATTGGGCGCGAGGAACATCGGCTGAATCAGCCAGCGCTCGCGCGCCCCCGCGTAGGCGTTGCACATCAGCTGCGTCTTGTTGCGGTTGAGCACGACCTTCACGTCGGTCGCGTCCTTGATCATCGCGATGTCCGTGTCGGAGTCCCCGCCGACGAGGACCGGGCGCTGCGCGACGGGGGCGCGCTCGAGCGCGGTCGCTGCGGGGATGTGGAAGATCACCTGGTTGATCCAGCAGCGCTTGCCCTCGTCGAAGGTGATCAGCGTGTCTTCGCGGTCGGCCACCGGACCGCAGCCCTGGAGGTCGTAGGTCAGCCGCCCCTCGGTCACCACGGAGCGGATGCCGACCACATGGTCGCGCTCGATGCCGACCTCGCGCGCGACTTGTTCGACGGCGTACTGCGGGGACGCGCTGACGATCCAGACATCGAACCCCGCAGCGTCGAGCGCGTCGATGAGGTCCGCCATCTGCTCGTAGATTCGGACGTAGCCGGTCGCCGTCGTCAGCGTGCCGACCGTCTGCGTCGCGCCGATCGGAGCCCAGTTGTTCTCGTCGAACGCCGCCTGCGCGAAGTCGCGGATGTCTTGGGGGCGGTACCCCGCCATCAGCTGCGCGAGCCACGCGTAGGGCTGGTTGATCGTCGTGGTGACCTCGCCGGTCCACGCGGCCGCGTCGCCCGCGCCGCCCGGCGGGACGCGCCCGAGCGAGTAGATGGCGTAGAGCGCGTCGGCGCAGGCGTTGGAGGCGGCCGTGCCAGCGCCGGTCGGGAGCGGCGCGCGGGGCGCGGCGAGCCGGTCGCAGGCTGCGTTGAGCGCGGCGCGCGCCCGCATCGTCAGGGCGATGTTCGTCAGCGACCAGTCGCGGGCGGGCGGTTGCAGGATCTTGTCGTTGTTGACCATCCAGAAGAACGTCGCGTCGCCGATGTCGTTCTTGAGCACGGTGTTGTCCCAGTCGAACACCGCGACGGGCGGGCGCATCGGGTCGAACGCGGCGCTCGTGCGCCCGCGCGACGCGAGCAGGGCGTTCAGCGCTGCGCGGTTCTCCGGCAGCCATCCGCCCAAGCGCGCGTTGAGGAGGTCCACCTGCGCCGGCTCGCCGGGCTGGCCCGGCTCACCGACGCGCCCTGGCTCCCCGAGGGTCCCATCGTGCCCCGCCGGTCCCGTCGCGCCCGCGCAACCCGCGAGCACGGCGAACAGCCCGAGGGCCGCCCACGACGTCCAATCCTTCGACTTCCGCATCAGCGTTTGCTCCCGCGTTCTTGGTTGGAAACGCGCGGTCCGGGCCCGCCAGCACGCGAGCCACGCCGCGTCGGTGTTCGCGGCCATCCGCGCGCACCCGCACTAGCACCCGACAGCGACGGCGCGAGGACTCGCTGGCGCGACCGCGAAATACTTTACGCACCAAGCGAGAAAAGAAGTGCGCACCGGCCGATCGGCTGGTAATACCTCTTGGCGCGCTGGTCCGGTCGGAGCAGGCGACGAGGGGGACGCAGATGGCCGAGGCGGGGCGCAAGACGGCGGTAGACGAGACGGCGAACGGCCTGCGCGCGCGCATCCTCAGCGGCGCGCTGACGCCGGGGAACGACCTGCCGCCTGAGCGCGACCTCTGCGAGGAGCTCGGGGTCAGCCGCCTGACGCTGCGGGCGGCGCTCACCCGGCTCGAGGGCGAGGGGCTGCTGCGCCCGCGGCACGGCTCGGGCACGCGCGTCCTCGACTATCGCGAGACGGGCGGGCTCGAGCTCGTCGGCTACCTCGCGCGCTCGTCGCTCGAGGGCGGGCGCGTGCCCGTCGCGTTGCTCGCGGATCTGCTCGAGCTGCGGCGCTCGCTCGCCGTGGAGGTCGTCGGGCTCGTCGCCGAGCGCGCGTCCGCGTCGGAGCTCGTGAACCTGCGGGCGCACGTACAGCATCAAGAGGCGCTGATCGCGGAGCCTGCGCGGCTGATGGCGGCGGATCTCGGCTTCGCGAGGAAGCTCGTCCGCGCGACGCATAACCTCGCGCTCGAGCTCCTGTTCAACACGATCGTGCGGCAGATCGAGGGGCAGCCCGGCATCGAGCACGCGTTCCTCGCCGACCCGCGCCGCACGCTCGCGGCCTACCGACGGATGCTCGACCTCGTCGAGGCGCGCGACGCGCAGGGCGCGCGGAAGATGACGCGGCGCCTGCTCGACCGGCTCGATCAGCGCGTGCTCGAGGTCATCGGCGAGCTCTCGGAGCACGCCGAGCGCGCGCGCCGCGAAGCAAGACGACGCGCGGCCGAGACGCCCGACGAGGCGCCCGCCGACACGAACGACGACGGAACGAACGACGACGGAACGAACGACGACGGAACGAACGACGACGGAACGGACGACGACGGAACGGACGACGGCGACCGCAAGGAGGACGAGCGATGATCCACTTCGAACGACTGACGGGCTTCGAGCGCAGCTGGGCGGACACGATGGTCGGGGCGTTCGCGCCGGCGAGCGGGCCGGGGCTCGCGCCCTCGCTCGGGCAAGTCGACTACGTCGGCGCGTTCGAGACGATGTGCCGCTCGACGACGCGGCTCGCGGCGGTCGGCATGCGGCTCGCGCTCTGGCTGTCGGTGCTCGGACCGCTGCTCGTTTGGGGCCGCGCGACGACGGCGCTCGCGCTCTCCCCTGAGCGCCGCGCCGCGCTGCTCGGCGACATGCTGACGCACCGCTGGATGATCGTGCGCGAGCTGACGGTGCTGCTGAAGCTCTGCGCGTCGTTCGCGATCTTCCGCGTCGCGGCGCTGCGCACTCGCTCGCACTACGAGGACGCGCAGGACGCGCGGCTCGCCGACGCGGCGCAGCGCACGCCGGTTGAGGCACACGACGAGCTCGAAGACTCGGGTGAGCGCGCCCGCGTGCGGCTCCCGATGCTCGCCCAGCGAGAGGTGGCGTGATGGGTCAGCAGCGCATCGTCGACGAGACGGACTTCGTCATCATCGGCACGGGCGCCGGGGGCGCGACGGCCGCGCGCGTGCTCGCCGCCGCGGGGCACGGCGTCGTGATGCTCGAGGAGGGGCCGCAGCTGCGGGCGCGCGCGCGGCCGCGGGAGCTGCTCGACTCGATGGCGCAGTCGATGCGCGACTTCGCGACGCAGACGACGCGCGGCGGGCACCCGATCCCGCTGCTGCAAGGCAAGTGCGTCGGCGGCAGCACGGCGATCAACAGCGGCATCATCTGGCGGCTGCCGGAGGACGTGCGCGCGGACTGGATCGAGCGCTTCGGGCTCGCGGAGCTGCTCGACGCGCAGGGGCTCGAGGAGACGTTCGAGCGCCTCGAAGACGAGCTGAACATCCACGAGACCGACGCGGAGGTGCGCGGCGGGAACAACGAGCGCATGGCGCGCGGCGCGGCGGCCCTCGGCCTGCCCGGGCGCGTGATTCACCGCAACACGAAGGACTGCCGCGGCGCCGGGCGCTGCCTGCAGGGCTGCCCGAACGACGCGCGGCAGAGCATGGACGTGAGCTATGTGCCCCGCGCGATCGCGGACGGCGCGCGGCTTCATGTGCGGTGTCGCGCGCGCAAGCTGCTGCTCGAGGGCGGGCGCGCGGTCGGCGTCGTCGGGGACGTGCTGGGCGACGACGGGCGGCGCACGGTCGGCAGCTTCGAGGTGCGCGCGCGGCTCGGCGTCATCGTGGCGGCGGGCGCGGTGCACACGCCGGTGCTGCTCGCGCGGGCGGGGTTGCGCGGGCTCGTCGGCGAGCGCTTTCAGGCGCACCCGGGCTGCGCGGTCGTGGGCGAATTCGACGAGCCCATCGGCATGAGCTTCGGCGCGACGCAGGGCTACGAGGTCCCGATGCGCGAGCGCCGCTTCAAGATCGAGGCGCTCTCGCTGCCGCCTGAGACGCTCGCCGCGCGGCTACCCGGCGCGGGCGCCGAGTGGCAGGCGCGCCTCGCCAAGCTCGATCACTACGCGCAGTGGTGCGTGCCGATCCGCATGGAGGCGATGGGCACCGTGCGCCGCGGCTTCGGCGATGTGCCGGTCGTCAAATACGGGCCGACGGCACAGGACCTCGAGCGCGCGCGGGAGGCGGTCATCCTGATCTGCCGGATGATGTTCGCCGCGGGCGCCCGCGAGGTGTATCCGGGGATCGCGCGCCGCCCCGAGGTCCTGCGCAGCGTCGCGGACCTCGCGGCGCTCGAGACGGGCGAGGTGCGCCCGTCGGACTTCCACATGATGGCGTCGCATCTCTTCGGCACCGCGTGCGCGGGCGCCGATCCGCAGCAGAGCGTCGTCGGGCCGGACCTGCAGAGCCACGCCGTGGGCGGCCTCTACGTGATGGACGCGAGCGTGTTCCCGACGAACCTCGGCGTGAACCCGCAGCACTCGATCATGGCGCTCGTCTGGCGCGCCTCGGAGCGCCTCGCGAACGCCGCGCGCATCCCGCTGCGACAAGCGAGCGGCGCCCGCGCTACTCTCCGCGCATGAGCCTGCTCGTCAAATCCGCGCTCGACTGGGCAGCGACCTGGCACCGCGAGCAACACCGCAAGTATCCGAACACCCGAGTGCCGTACATGAGCCACCTCGCCGGGGTCGCCGTGCTGCTCGCGCAGCATGGCTTCCGCGACGAGGTGCTCGCGGCGGGCGCGCTGCACGACTGCCTCGAGGACGCGGGCGTCCGCTACGAGGACCTCGTGGAGCGCTTCGGCGTCGAGGTCGCGGACCTCGTGCGGCACGCGAGCGAGGAGGACAAGTCGCTGTCCTGGGAGGAGCGGAAGGCCGCGTATCTCGCGCATTTCCCTCATAAACCGTGGGAGGCGCAGGCGATCACGCTCGCCGACAAGATCGACAACCTCCGCTCGATCGTCGTCTGCGCGCGCGACTGGGGCGACCCGTGGCCGCAGTTCAAGCGGGGGCGCGACGTGCAGCTCGCGCGCTTCGACGCGCTGCTCGCGGCCGCGCGCGAGCTCCCGCCGCACGCGCTCGTCGACGAGCTCTCGGTCGCGCTCGAGCAAGTGCGACAGCTCGCGACGACCCGCTAGCGCGTCCCCGGCGACGCCCTCGCTGGTGAGCGCGCGCGGATTCCTCCACACTCGACCGGCGCCGTGGATCTTCGCACTCAGACGTCGCTCATCGCGGCCGTGCTCAGCGTCGCGATCGCCGCGTCGGTCGGGCTGCGCACGCGCAAGCGCCGCGTTCACTGGCTCTTCGCGCTCTTCGCGGCGGTGATCGGCGCCTGGTACCTCACGGCGTTCCTCGCCGCGGTGACCTCGAGCGGCGCGATCTGGGGTCGCGTCAACCTGATCTGCGCCGTGATGCTGCCCGTCGCGACCGTGCAGTTCTTCCGCGCGTTCGTGACGAGCGATCACCGCCGCGCGACGCTGCTCGCGCGCTTCTCGCTGCTCGCCGGCGGGGCGCTCACCGCGATCATCCTGACGCCGTTCTACGGGCACATCGTCGTCGCCTCGACGATCTTCGTCTTCGTCTTGCTGATGCTCGGCGCGTCGCTGCTGATGATGATCGACCGCGCCCGCGCGGCGACGTCGCGCTTCGATCGAGCGCGCGTGATCTACCTGACGCTCGTCGGCACGCTCGCGGCGGCGTTCACGATCCTCGACTACCTGCCCTACGTCGGGCTCGACATCCCGCCCGTCGGCACGGTGCTGACGCTCGTCTTTCTCTACATCCTCTCGCAGTCGATCGTGCGCTCGCGCCTGCTCGACCTCTACGAGCTCGCGGGTCGGCTCACCGTGATGACTGCGGTCGCGTTCACGCTCGCCTCGATCTTCTGGGTGCTCGTGCTCCTCGCGGGAGGGCGGTTCTTCCTGCACTCGGTCGTCGCCGCGCTCGTCGTGCTGCTGCTCTTCGATCCGGTGCGCACGAAGGTCGAGGAGCAGATCTCGCAGTTCTTCTTCCGCGAGCGGCACGCCCTCGAGCGCACCATCGCGGAGCTGCGCGCGCGGCTCGCGCACGTGCTCGAGGTCGACGATGTGGCGCGCGTGATCATGGTCGGGCTCGAGCAGAGCCGGCGCGTGACGCACGCCTCGCTCTATCTGCTCGACGACACGCGGCGCGGCTACGACGTCGCGGGCTTCACGGGCCCGCAGCCGCCCGCGCACATCGAGCTCGCGCCGGCGCATCCCTTTCTCGAGCGGCTCCGCAAGGAGGACGCGGTCGTGCTCGAGGCGCTCGAGCTGGAGCTCGACGAGCGGCGCGAGCTCTCGGAGGAGCGCGAGGGCGAGCTCGTGCACGAGATCCTCGAGACGCTCGCGTCGACGCACGCGTCGGTGTGCGTCGCGCTCCGCAGCGACGGCGAGATCTACGGCTTTCTCTGCGTCCGCGACGAGCGGCTGCGCGACGCCTTCGCGCCGGAGGAGGTGCAGCTCCTGAAGAGCCTCGCGGCGCAGGCGGCGACCGCCGTCGAGAACTCGCGCGTCTATCAGCGCATGAAGGAGCGCGACCGCCTCGCCGCGCTCGGGGAGATGGCCGCCGGGCTCGCGCACGAGATCCGCAACCCGCTCGGCGCGATCAAGGCGAGCGCGCAGTACCTCGCCGAGGAGCCGGGCGGCGCGGCGAGCGCGGACGGGGAGTTCCTCGGCATCATCGTCGAGGAGGTCGATCGGCTCAATCGCGTGCTCTCGTCGTTCCTCGACTACGCGCATCCGTCGCGCGGAGACACCGCGCCCATCGACGTGAACGCCGCCGTCCGCCGCTCGATGCAGCTGCTCGGCGCGCAGTGCGAGGAGGCGGGCATCGCCTGGGAGCTCGCGCTCGCCGCGGAGCTTCCGCCGGTGCGCATCGACGTCGAGCAGCTCCGGCAGGTGCTGATCAACCTCGTGCAGAACGCGTTTCAGGCGATGGACGGCTCGGGCAAGCTCGTCGTCGCGACCGACACCCGCACGCGCGAGGACCTCTCCGGCAAGCGCCGCACCTTCGTCGAGATGCGCGTCGAGGACACGGGCCCGGGCATCCCGCAGCGCGTGCTCGCGAACCTCTTCGTGCCGTTCGTGACGACGAAGGATCGCGGCACCGGGCTCGGGCTCGCGATCTCGCAGCGCATCGTGACGGCCGCGGGCGGGCACATCGAGGTCAGCACGCACGAGGGCGTCGGCACGACGTTCAGCGTGCGGCTGCCCGTCGCGGAGGACACGGCAGGGAGCGACGGAGCGCTCGGCGCTCAGGGCGCGGGCGCAGCGGCAGGCGCGAGCCCTACGCCGCTCGTCGCCGGCGCCGCGGAGCGGCCGAGCGGCGTGACGACGAGCCGATAGAGGCTGAGATCGCGGCGCGCGAAGCCTTGCGCCCGCTGCACGGAGAACTCGTCGAAGAGCGACTCGAAGGCGCGCACGCCGGTCGCGCGCGGGAGCCGATGCACCTGCTCGGGCAGGTGATAGCGCCACGCGCCGCCGCGCTCGTAGCCGACGCCGTGCACGGGCGTGATCACCCGGTCGAGGAATGCGGCAGAGCTCTCGGCGAGCGAGCCGTCCTCCTCGATCAGCGCAAGCTCGACCTCGCAGCGGGCGAGGACGCTCTCCACCGGGCCGCCGAGCGCCTGCTCGCGCTCCGCCCAGCGTCCGCGCGCGACCTGCGCCGCGGTCAGGAGCGCGCGCGCGATCGACGAGCCGCGCGACGAGCGCCACAGCTTCGGGGCGCCGTGCTCGCGCACGAGGATCAGCACCTCGACGAAGCCGCGCGGGCGCCGGACGCTCTCCGGAAACGAGCCGAAGCGCGGCGCGCGGGCCCCGATGAGCAGCTCACGGGCGACCCGCGCCATCGCGTCGCCGATGTGGGTCGGCACCTCGGGCGGCTCGCTGAGATCGTAGATCCCGGCGACCGGCGAGATCAGGCCCCCCGCGAAGCCCTCCACGTGCTGGAGCGCCGCGAGCTGGGCGCCAACCGAGGCACTCGCCGAGGCCACCGGGGAGTGACGGGCGTCGACGACGACACGCCGGACGCCCGCTGCACGGAGCACCGCCGAGAGCGCGCGACCGTCGTGCCCCTCGAGCGCGACCGCCGCGCCGGGGACGTCCCTCGCGCGGAGCACGCGGGTCTCGCCGCTCGCGAGGCGCTCGAGGTCCGTGCCGCCGATGAAGAGCACGTCGCCGCGGTCGCGCAGCTCTTGCTCGAGCGCGTCCCAGCCCGGCAGCGAGCGGCCCGCGAGGAGAAACGCCGCGGCCCCGGTGAGCACGAGCGCGACCGCGGCGACGAGCCAGCCGCTCGGCCTTCTGCGCTGCGTCGGCGGCGTCTGCGCGGTGGGCTCGTCCATCGTCTGCGCGCGGTCTATCACGCCTTCGCGGCCCCGGAAACCGCGGGCTGTCGCGCGCCGGCGCTCGCGACGTCGATGCGCCAGACGACAGCCTCAGGCGCGAGCTCGTAGGCGCGGCGCGCGCCGACTCCGGTGGTGACGATGCGCGCGGCTCGACCGAGGAGCCGGCGCAGGCGCGCGATGGACGTGGTGATCGCAGACACGACCGACGCCGTCGGGCGCTGGCTCCACACGACGCGAGCCAGCTCGTCGAGGAACACCGGCTCCGGGCGGCGCGCGATCAGGTGCGCGAGGAGCGGCTCGATGGCGCGCATCCGGTCGAGGCGCCGCGCGCTCCGGCCGGGTACGAAGAGCAGCGCGCGCGAGCGGTCGAGCACGACGGCGTCGCGCGTCGCGATCAGCGCGTCGCGCTCGACCAGCGTGAGCGCCCGCGTGCCCTCGGGACCGAGCGCACGGAACGGCGCGCCGACGGGCACCGGCAGCGTCTGCTCGACCCAGGCGCGCGCGAGGTCCGCGCGGCCCTCCCGGCGCAGCGCCCCCTCGACGCGGATCGGACCGAGCCGGTCGAGCACCTCGATCGCGTACGCGGCCGTCGCCGCCTCGCCGCGCAGCGCGCCGAGCGCGAGCGCGACGACGTGCACGAGGTCCCCGCCGAGCACGAAGCCAGCCGGCTCCGTGAGCGCCGCGCACTTCGCGATGTAGGCCGTCGCGCCCTCGTCGTCGCCGAGCCACACGAGCCCGGTCGCGGCGTTGCGCGCCGCGCGCGCCGCGTGATAGCGGGCGTCGCTGCTGCCGAGCTGCGCGACCGCGCGGGCGAGCGCGAGCG